>CALEDV010000018.1 GCA_937949555.1 uncultured bacterium
TTTCGCAGGGAAAACTCAAGGCCAATAGTAAACATAAGCAGTATTACACCAATCTCCGCAAAGACCTCAACGATGTGAAGATCTTTGATAAGTTCCAGTCCATGGGGGCCAAGAAGTAATCCGGCAATGAGGAAACCAACAATAGAGGGCACCTTCAGTCTGTTAAGAAAGAATACAACCAGTGCTGAAACACCAAATATTATGACTAGGTATTTTAGAAACTCAAGGGTCATTGGGGGTTGTTTCTACTATTAAATAACTGTGGGTTTATAGTCAAGTCACGGAGCAGATAATGGCTGAATCCTCTGATATAACAACAAGCCTGTAATATTAAACAGAAATCAATCCTAACACCCTTTTGTCATCTGTCTAATATAACCCACAACACAATCCTATGACCTTTACATCAGATAATCCTTTACACAGCGCCGAGCATATTCCTTACAAGAAAAACAGGGCAGTCCTCATAGTCCTCAGTGGAGCAAAATCTTTCTTTACGGACAGTGTCAACATTGATCAGGGAGGAGGCTTTACACCTTAAGGCAAGGCAATCACTATATGGACAGGACACAATCTTATGGTTCATAAGATCATTCAATACTAATGAGGTGGCAGTAACGGTCATTTTTAACTCCTTTATCTTTATATATAATCTGTTTTAAATAGCCTATCATTCATAAATAACTATACCTTTACAGTATTATTAAAACTGCGTTAAATGTTATTATTACTGATGCAAATTTCTAAGCTCTATGAACTTGGCAAGTTACTTTTTGATTCAATAGGCGCCCTAAGGATCCGTCCCTTTGAATCCCAATCCTTAGGAAAGGGCGCCGGCGGCGACAAGACCTTTCCTGTAGATAAACAAGCTGAGGACCTTATAATTAAATTTCTCCTGGATTCAGGTGAATCTATGACTGTTATATCCGAAGAGATTGGCTACAAAGAGATAAATGGAGGGGGCACCCTCATAGCGCTTATAGACCCTGTGGATGGCAGTAAGAATGCAATAAACGGGATCCCCCTTTACTGTTCCTCTATCGCCTTTGTAGAGGGAGAATCCATCGGTGATGTCAGGCTTGCCCTAGTTGTAAACCTGCTTACAGGAGACTGCTTTACTGCAGGTAAAGGGCAAGGGGCATTCTTTAATGGCGAACCAATCAGGGCTCAGTCAGAGGAAGGAATGCATCTTATTGCCTATGAAGCACAAAATCCTAATAGGGATATAAAGAAGATACTGCCCGTTCTTTCACAGTTTCGCCGTACCCGTTGTTTAGGTTCCACGGCCCTTGATTTAGCCTATACAGCTTACGGCTCAATAAGTGTCTTTATTACCCCTGCCCCCTCAAGGTCCTTTGACTTTGCAGCTGGATGGCTGCTTGTAAAAGAAGCAGGCGGCATAGTCACAGACCTGTCTGGTAACTCAATAGAGGATGTAAAGATAGGCATTAAACACACAATACCGATAATAGCCTCAGGCAATCAGATTTTACATACAAAGGTACTCAATCTCTTTCATTCCCCTTAAAGGCGCTGGTATAGTTTAGAATATCCCTTGCTTTTATAGATAACACATTGGTCAAATGAAATTCCTATCCACAAAACAACGGCATATCTATGGGATCAACCCAGTGATGGAGGCACTAAGGGCAAAGAGGAAGTTTCTTTCTCTTGAGGTCCAAAGGGGCAAAGAGAGGGCGCTATCGGAGATAATAGACAGAGCAAGGGCGTTGTCAGTGAAGATACAATTCATGGATGCAAATTATTTCGATAAAAACCTGCCAAAGGGGCACCAGGGCATATCTGCAATCATTATAGATACGAGGGATTCTGACCTCCAAAGGCTTCTAAGGGAGATTACAATGGGAAAGGAAGACCCATTTTTTCTAGTTCTTGATGGGATAGAGGACCCACGAAATTTTGGAGCCCTTCTTAGAACTGCCGAAGGGGCTGGGGTTCATGCAGTAATCCATCAGCCAACTCGATCAGCAGGCTTCAGCGGTATTGCCTCAAAGGCCTCTGCTGGGGCTATCGAACATGTCAATATAATTGAAACGGCAAACATAAAAAATGTTTTGCACAGGATGATTGATGAAGGTATAACCTTGATAGCCGCTGAACAGTCTGCAAAAAAAACACTCTGGGATGTAAACCTAACAGTCCCCCTTGCCTTGATTATAGGAGGAGAAGACAGAGGATTGAGGCAAACCGTAAGGTCCCTTTGCCAACATTGCATATCAATACCTATGGCTGGAAATCTCGGATCCCTAAATGTGTCAGTAGCTGCGGGCATATTATGTTTTGAGGTATTAAGACAAAGGAGGCTCCTATGAAGAATTGTATTTTTCTGGCAGTTCTATTTATTCTTCTTTCTATTTTAAATGGAGGTGTGAGCGCTGAAAACCTAAAAGTTGCGGTAATAAGCGAAAAGGACATATCCCCAGGATTATACACCGTTATCTTGCATGGCAGCAGACATGGCAACGATTTGGAGACTATAGCCTATTTGGATCCCCTCAATGACGATTACGAGATTGAATTAGACACACCAGCCTTCGATTATAGAAAAGAGCTTTCAAAACAAGATAAAGATGCCCTTAACATTGCCAAAACCTTTGTAAGCTGGCACAGTTCGTTTATGCAATACAAAATCAGCAGATTACTTACAAAAGAAGGCAAAAAAATAGGCTATGAGATAAAACCACTGTATATGCCCTTTGAATACGGCAGGGCTGATGTCTTTGATATCTCTTACTGGCTTAGGGGAAAGAAGGCGGTTATATCCATTAAGCTTATCCCTTCAGTAGATAGGCTTATTTACGATAGTGGAAGATCCAGAGACAATGAATAGGTATGGATATTCTTAGGGGCAGGCATTGATTTAGGAGTCCTTATTAAAGGTATTCTCAAATAGTCTCCTATTAATAGAGAAAAAAATTTTACAACCCCTTTAACACTCCTTAAATTGCCCATAGGAGTAAGAGGGTGTGCTGAAAAGGCTTTATTGCCACACCCTTTTACGAGACCTCTGGACCTTCACAGATAATGCCAAACTAATCACCCCTTGGGGACTGAATGACCTATGGCCCTTTTTAATAAACCCTGTGGCAGTATAAAGGCTTTCAGGCATGCCCGCTTACTCCTTACAAGTTTCTATTGGCAATTTTGGGACACTCAGTATTTTTATGTCTCGGTAGGTGAACCCTTGCCTGCCCTTAGGGTTAAGATAAAATGTGGTAAGGTCTCGCAAATTTACGGGCATCAACCCCTACATATTCTCCCAGTTTAAGGAGCCTTACCAGGTTGTCCTCATCCACCAACTCTCTGAAAAGGGTATAACAACTGCCAGTATCAGAGGGTCTATGGGCATCAGACCCCCCTGTAAATGCAAGCCCCATTAACTTAGCAACCTCTAAGGCTTTATTGTTATATAATTGCATATTACAGCCATTAAAGCCCTCAAGGGCCTTCAGTCCCTTAAGTCCAAAAAGCCTGTCTCCAATACTGTTTATACCTCTAAAAGGGTGGGATGGGACCACAATGCCTCCCCTGTTATTGACAATCTCAATAAGCCTCTCAATAGGTGCGTGTTTCTCCACAATAGAGTCCGTATTTACTCCAAATACTAAACAATGCCCCTCCCGTGCTGAAAATTCCACACCTCTGAGTATCTGAATCCTACCCCTGTACTTGTCTCTCAATAACTCTACCTCCTCAGAGGCTCCATAATAATAGTGCTCCGTAAAGGCTATACCGTCAATGCCTACTTCAAGTGCCCTCTCAATAACCTCTTCAGGGTCCGAGTCATTGTCGCCGCTGCTTCTTGAATGGACATGAAGGTCAACTTTAAAAGATTTCATCATCCTTACCTGTTAGTTTCTAATATCTTCCCTTTGACTCTGAAATTAGAAGAAGTTTTCTAAATATAAAAGACTTCTCTATAAATATCAATAGCCCCCCCCTTTTAATGTCATAAGCACATTCAAAGGTTGTTTAAAAACCTTTTACTAATAACATAGTCGTGACAACCATTAAAATATACCCTGTTCTAAACAGAACAAATATTTGATAGGATTAATTAATTTTATTATGCAAATTCTATAACCTATCAGATTACCCTTTGCACAACTGCATTAAGGGTCAACGAATTTGCATTTATGCAAACAAATCAATTTAATTATATCTTTTATTTCAACATGTTATAAAATGGCATAGTTCATGCTCTATATCATAAACAAAAAACAAATCAAGGAGGGCACACAAAATGAAAACTATAAAAACAGAAAAAAGAGGGCTTTACATCGGAAGCGCAATTGGTTTAACACTTTTTACCCTTGTAGGGTTGCTACCAGGTTCATTCTTAGGCGGAGTTGCTGGACTGAGCATTGCAGGTATGTTATTCGGACTTCCCTTGGATAATGCCCTTATGCCAAGAATAATAGTAGGTGCCTCTATGGTGCTTGGCGTAATGATCTCAGCCCTTATTTTCACAGCAGGCGCAGGACTGATAGGCTGGATGATTGGTCATGCATGGGGAGTAATAAAGTCAAAGAAGATTGAAGGTGCCACTTTAGAGGCAAAATAGATAGACTTACACAATAAAAGGAGGAATAGAACTATGAGTTCAGGGGATTATGCAAAAAGAGGTCTTTATGTAGGAACTGGAGCAGGAATTATCCTATTTGCCTTGGTTGGATTGTTACCTGGTTCTTTTATTGGGGGCTTTATAGGCTTAAAGATGGCAGAAGCAATCTTTGGAGTGGCAATGGCAGGAACGATTATGGCGAGGGTCCTTGTGGCAGTTTCAATGATGGCGGGCGTAATGGTCTCAGCAGTAGCATTCGTCTTTGGAGCGGGTGTTATGGGATGGGCTGCAGGATATGCCTTTGAGGCACTGAAGAGATCTAAAGAACTACCTTCCGCTGAGGCACAGACTATAAATGTAAAGTAATCTTGCAACAAGACAAAAAAGGGCTTGTCAAACTAAAGGTCAGACAAGCCCTTTTTTATTGCACCCTTCATGGTTCTGTTAATCGATTAAAGGCAATACACCCAATAATACTTAAAAAAAGGGCTGCCCTACTACTTCCAATGCAGTCCAAACTCCCTATACAAACAGATATATTAGAGACTAAATTGTATATTAGCCCTGCAAATAAGACCTTTGCCCTGTAAGATGGGTCTATACCATAGCCTGTAAGGACTCCTAAGGAGGAGATACAGGATCGAAATGCTGCAAGATTTCTTGGGTATTCTCATGACAGCCTTTTATCCTTTGAAGGGTTTTTATGGAAGAGGAATTGAGACATTCAAAAAGAGACTCAAAGCTCTTGAGGAAAATAAGAGGGCTAATTTAGGTTGCCTTCTCATTTATAGATCAATTTTGCAAATATTGCTCACCTGTTGTGGGCAATATTTGCACATTCAATGAAACGCAATCCCCCAATAATTTAATCTTTTATAGCTCAGCATATATTTATATCTATTTATCAATTAGTTATTTATCTTTACATCGCTGGCACGGCTATTGCTCTAAAGCCCTAAATACAACACAAAGGAGGTGAGAGACATGGGGCTAATAATGAAGACATTCATCGGCTCACTGGCTGCTGCAATAATGATGTATGCTGCAATATACGATGCAGAGGCTGCCGGCAAGGGTAAGGGACAGATGCTGAGAGACGGCTCAGGGGCAGGAAGCAGTTCACAATGGCAAGGCAGCAAGGGCACAAGGGATTGCTCCACTGCCAATTGCAATGCTACAGGCACAAGAGGCGTTTATGGCGACGGCACACAACCTCGTCCAATGGACGGAACAGGTTTTGGTGCAAAGAGGTAGTTAGCAGACTAAAACCACAGAGTCCACAGAAGGTCTTTCACATCAGGCATACAACCCTGTGTGCTATGTGGTGGGTATCTAAAAATTTTAATATTAAAAAAGGAGGATTAATATGTCAAAAAAGATTACTTACTTGGTTGCTCTCTTGGTTGTATTGACTGCTACACCCCTATTTGCAGCAGGATTCGGAAACAGCGGAGTCAATAATAATGCTCTGCCAATCTATCAAATTTGCTCTGGCGCCCCTGAGGTTATAACAGGGACAGTTATTAATTATGGGATGCCTGGCAATGGACTTGAGTTAAAGGTCGGAGATTCCCTTATAACCCTATATGGCATGGGACCATACTGGTATTGGGAACGGCAGAATGTAGATATGCCCGAAATAGGAGAGACCGTGACCGCTGTAGTATCTAATATTACCACAACAGACTATAAGGTTATCCTTCAGCTGAATACAGTAAATGAAGGCATACAACTCAGGGACCCAAATACATGCCAGCCCCTATGGAGAGGCGGCAGGGCAGTTAAATAGTGTAGATAATTTGAAATCACAGAGGAGATACAACCTTAAAAAATTATAAGTTACCCTCTCCTCTGTGATTTTTCCTGCCCTGTGCCCTCAGAACCTTAACCCTAAGGATACTGAGGCACTGTAGCCTTTAGAGACTCCAGAGTTTCCATTGATGAAATTGTAGTTGTATCCCATAAGGACTGTCCATGGGTATCCAATATCAAGACTCACAGTAGCGCCTATAGTATTTGAGCTAACCTTTTCTTTAATCACAGGATTTCCAAAGGCACGTGAATTCCTATGCCTTCTGCCAATGGATTCTTTGATAGACTCTTGCGAATTATAATCTCCGATTGACTGTCCTCTCTGCAGCGTTCTAAAAGAATCACCATAGGAAAGATCATACAACAATTCCAGGGTCTTTCCCTTGCTAATATTGACGCTTGCCATTATCAGAATACTGTGGGTGCCATAGGAGTAGGTTTCTTCCCTGGCAAAACCCTTGCGGTAAGAATAGGTCTGTGCTAACTGAACCCCCTCTGTGATCTTCTCGTATAGTGCAGCGCTGACTCCTATATCAAACAAAGACTGTGCAGGGTCTGCTACTACCTTTGCCTTTAGCCCTGCCATGAGTTCTGCAGTTATAAGGGGATTAATATGGTGCCATACACCTGTATATCCCCCCGTCTCAAAGGCATTGAGGCCTGTAAAGCTCCTGTATCCCGAAGCAAGCAAATAGAGATTGTAAATACCCTCAGTCCTTGATTCTCCTGTAGAGGGTTTGTAAAGACTCATCTGGATACGCATAATTGAATCACCCTGCTTACTGCTTATACCATTGCTTACATTGCTGTCATACTGCAGCTTCGTAGATAACTCCATAAAGGCATAAGAAGGGGCACAGGCTAAATGCAAAAGGACCAGTGCAAACATAAGGAGACATATTAAATAAAAAAGCTCAGGACCCTTACCTATAAAACAGTTATCAACCTCTGACCGCTCAACAATCTTTAGATATTTAGAGCGGTAAATCATTTTATAATCTCCTTTATAGCAGCCTTGACCGCATTTCCTGATAGCCTTTAGCGTCCTAATTTTATTATCCAATATAGTTATAGTCCTTTGAAGCCTTGGATGTATAAGATTTCTGTGACTATCCTTACCGCCTCTATTGATAAAGCCTTCTCTTTCCAATTCTTTAATTATGACCCTTAGATCCCTAAACCTTCTTTGTGATGGCTCATCTTCTACCCTGTCCTCCAAAACCGCCTCTAAATCCTCCGCCACCTTGCCTCCCCATTGAGCCTCCAGCGCCCCTTAAGGCACCGCTGCTCCATAGGGGAGAGCCTGACTGGCTCCTAAAGACAAAGGACCTTCCGTTAGAGGTCAAGACAATCTCCTGTGCAAGTATATATAAGTTGCCGTCCTTGCCAAGTCCCTTTGAGCCCCTGATACGAACTTCCTGTCCTTCCTGAATACTAAGCGCTATATCCTCCAAATACCACTTTGGGGCAATGATTGCTATGTACTTATCAAAACGATTTGAAAGGACAATCTGCACGGGTCCACTGTCAGGGGCATAAACATGATTAACAATGCCCTTTACCTCACCAACAGTGTTAATATCAAAACCATCCTGATACCTGATACCGCTCCTTTCAAGGTCAACAATGGGGGTATCCCTTTGGGCAAAGGCCAAGGGAGAGAATAAAAACATCCCTAATAGAGCAATCCCTATAGCACCTTTTATAAACCTATTCCTATGACCCATGTCTTCGCATTCCCATAGTTGTTATCTACACCCATCCACTTCCGATACTGTGCAGGACAGTTTTCCCTATACCCTACACATAGGTGGCAATCAAGGGGCTTAACTTTTTGTATTGCAATAACCAGTCCATTATTGTTTATCCGAGCCCCTGAGCTTATAATACAGTGTCCTCCTGGATATACCCAGTAGTTCGGCAGCCCTTTTTTTATTGCCCCCTGTCTTAAGCATCGCCTCTGTGATAGCCTCCCTTTGTAAATTATCCAGAGTATGATCCTTGTCTCTTAAATACCTATCCTGCACAGCGCCAATATTAAGGTGCGATGGCTCAATTATCCCCTTGCAGAGTATCACAGCCCTTTCTATGACATTCTGCAGTTCTCTTATGTTGCCAGGCCAGTCATAGCGCATCAATAGACTTACTGCCTCTTCAGAGATGGTGCACTCCTTCTTTCCAACAGCCATTGCATATTTTTTAATGAAGTATCCTGTCAACTCCCTTAGGGCATCCCTTCGCCTTTTAAGAGGCGGAAGCTCAATAGGGAATACATTTAGCCTGTAATAGAGGTCTTCTCTAAATCTGCCCTTAGACAACTCTTCTCTGAGGTCTTTATTAGTCGCAGCCAAAATCCTTATGTCTATAGGTATCTCTGCATTGCCTCCTACCCTTTCAATAACCCTTTCCTGCAGCACCCTTAACAGCTTTACCTGCACTACAGGAGACACCTCGCCAATCTCGTCAAGAAAGACCGTCCCTCCTCTGGCAATCTCAAACCTCCCCTTCCTCTGTTGAGCAGCGCCAGTAAAGGCGCCCCTTTCATGTCCAAATAACTCACTCTCAAGGACTGACTCAGAGAGAGCAGCACAGTGAACAGCCACAAAGGGGTGGCTCTTCCTTGGGCTTAGTTGATGTATTGCCCGAGCCACAAGTTCTTTGCCCGTTCCGCTCGGACCTGTTATCAAGACCGTACTCTGTGTGGGAGCAACATTATGCACAAGGTTTTTAACGGACTCCATCTCATAGCCCAAGAAAATAAGTTCCATCGGGGGATGCCCCTTTGAAAGCTCTTCAGAGAGCAGTTCAATATGCCTTTCACGGTCAATATCTTCAAGGACCCGCCTAACCAACTGCCGCAATGCCTCTGGACTCTCAAGGGGTTTCAAAATATAATCTATAGCGCCCCTCTTAACCGATTCAATAGCCTCCTGTATAGTTCCATAGGCTGTGAGAAATATCCACTTTATGGAAGGCTTTATCTTGGCTACCTCTGTCATAAGTTCAATCCCTGTCATGTAGGGCATCTTCACATCAGAGACAACTATCTCAAAATCCTTTTTCTTTATCAACTCTAAAGCCTCTCTGCCATCCTTAGCATCCACAGCATCATATCCCTCTTCCTTTAAAACCCCTGAAATGAAAAGGAGCATCAGCTCATCATCATCTATCACAAGTATCCTTCTTTTGACCTCTGCCATATAAATCATCCCCGCTTTAGCCTTATAGCAACCACAACGCCTCGGCTATCTGATCTATTAGCGATTGTAATATCCCCGCCCATCCCCTGAATTACCTTTTTACAATAGGCAAGCCCAAGCCCTGTACCCTTTGCCTTTGTGGTAAAGAAAGGCTCAAAGACCCTATTTAGCAGCTCATCATCAATCCCACAGCCGTTGTCCTTTATTGTCAATTCTACCCACCCCCTTGTTGCCCTTGCCTGAAGCCTTATTATGCCCCCATCGTCCATTGCCTGCACTGCATTTTGAAGGACATTTACAATAGTCCTAAGCAGCTTTTCTCTGTCTGCTATAACCTTCAAATCCTCAGCAATATCTGTTTCTATTATACCCTTATTACCCACAGCAAACTGACAAATTGCCTCCTCTATTAGGACCTTAAGTTTAATTGACTCAAGACTATAAGACTCCTGTCTTGAATACTGAAGCATGTCGTTGATGAGATTCTCAACCCTTGTGGTGCCCTTGATTATAAGGGATAGGACATTCTTTCTGGTGTCCGAAGCCTCCGTTTTCTCATCAATCCACTGCGTAAATCCCTTGATACTGCCAAGGGCATTGCGTATCTCATGGGCAATTAGGGCAGACATCCTTCCTATTGCCGTCCATTGCTCTTCCTGTCTCCGCTTATTTATAAGATTTGCATATTTAGAAACAGTTAATATCAATGCACCGCCCGCAAGCCAGAGCATTATCACCACTGCAGCTATGCTCCACCACACATTCTCAGCCCTCTTGAGGATGTTGTCTGCTTGGAATGTATGGAGGGCAATCTTCAATAAGTAGCTTCCTTCATCAAGGTGCAGTAAGTAGTTAAACTCATAGGCCATTAACCCTGTCTTGAGGGCAAGCTTCCTGCCTTGCATATTCAGGGATATTATTGCTTGCTCATTATCTAACTCCTTCATTGAAGCACCTTCGAGGTTTGAGTTGCTGTGAAATATTATCTCCCCATGCCTGTCAATGATCATTGCATAGGCAACGGTGCGGTCTGAAAGGAGGTCTCTAAGGCTGTTTTTTCTATTGTTAAAGGAATCCCCTGTTGCCATAATCCGCTCTATAGTAGATGCAATGGCAATGGCTGTGCTCATGAGAGACTGCTCAGCAAGACCTTCAAGGGTTGCAAAGTTAGCCTTTACAGATAGCAAAAGCGTTCCTGAGGTCAGGAGCATGAGCAACGCTACGGCAAAGGCAAGGACGGTCTGAAGGAATCTTTGGCTGTGTATCAAATTTAGATTAAATTGTATTTAAAAGCAGGATAGGGAATTAATATTTAACCCGACCTTAGGAGATACACCTATTTATTGCCTCCATAAGCACACTAAGGTTAATGGGTTTTGATACATAGTCGTTCATGCCAATCTCAAGAAACCTCTCTCTGTCACCCTGCATAGCATGGGCAGTCAGGGCTATTATGGGCAGATTTTTGTTAGTCTCTCCTGCCTCTCCAGCCCTAATGAGTCTTGCAGCCTCATCGCCGTTTAGCTCAGGCATCTGTATGTCCATTAGCACCAGGTCGTATCTTTTGTCTCGAAGTCTTTCTAAGCCTTCCAATCCATTACAGGCAATATCCACAGCATAGTTCCTCCTTTCAAGGAGCTGCCTTACAACAGTCTGATTTAAGGGGTTGTCCTCTACAAGGAGAAGCTGCCGCTTACGATCAGGTTCTGATTGAAGGACCAACTGCCTATGCCGTTCCTGTTGCATGGGGTCGTAAGACCTACCCCTATGGATTTTCATCTGTACAGTAAAAAAGAAGGTGCTGCCCCTGCCATGTTCACTCTCTACCCATATCTCGCCCTTCATCAATTCTATAACCTTTTTACAGATGGCTAAACCAAGCCCAGCGCCTTGAAATCTCCTGGTAAGGGAACTGTCAACCTGGGTGAAACTCTCAAAGATTATCTCTTTACTATCGGCAGGGATACCAATACCGCTGTCTTTTATTGCAAAAACCAGTCTTATTATATCGTCCTTTTCACCAATACGCTGAGAGCCATTGTCGTTGAACCTATTAACGGAGACATCAATAGAGCCGCTGTCTGTGAACTTCACGGCATTGCCAATAATATTAACGAGCACCTGTTTGAGTCTTGTCTCATCTCCTAACAGCATAGTTGGCAGTCCCTCTTGCACCGTTAAGGTTAGAAGTATAGACTTACTCTCCGCTTGAAAGCGAAACATCTCCAGTATGCTCACAAGAAGGCTGTTAAGCTCGAAGGGTTCTTCAACAAGAGATATCTTGCCTTTTTCTAACCTTGCTATATCAAGTATATCGCTCAGCAGCCCTATCATGGTCTCAGAGGACAGCTTTATGCCCTTAACATATTCCCTTTGCTCCTCAGTCAGATTTGTAGAAGACAACAATTCTGTAAATCCCACTACTGCATTCATAGGTGTCCTTAACTCATGGCTCATATTGGCAAGGAATTCAGACTTTGTCCTGTTTGCATCCTCTGCCTTCTGCATCGAAAGTCTTAGGGCATCTAAGGTTTTTATGTTCAATAGGGCAAGGGATACGATCCCACCTAAATCCGTAACAGTGTTTATATCCCGATCGGTGAAGCCTCCTTCCTTATTAGCAAGCCCCAAGAGTCCTAAGGGTCTATCACCAACAAACAGCGGCACTATCAGGATATTATCAAGACTTATATGCCCCTCTGGTAGTTTACAAATATTCGCAGAAGAGCCAAGATTATTCTCGCAAATCACAGCCCTCCTGTTGTAAGCATCAGACCTAATGCCCCTTACAGGTACAGGTATTCCCAGAGGCAGGTTGCAAGTCTGTCCGCCTGTATCCACAGATAGAATCTCATTATTAGAGCCATCCTCTTTTAGGGCAGACACAAAACCAGCCTTATTGCCTATGAGGTTTTTACAGACCTTAAAGATCTCCTGTGACAGGGCTGCCTTGTCTTTCAGCTTAAACACCTCTCTCGCTATGTCAAGCATCCCTGTTATCTCGTTATTTCTTCTGTTAGATTCCTTTAGAAGCTCCCTGTTTTCGATAGCAGACAATTCAAGGGCTTCCATAACATGAGACTTCTCAGACAAGGCAATAGAGAGATTTATGCTGTTAATCGCCCTTTCAGAGAGCATCTTTGTAATCTGTCTGTATATGCCCATAGCAGTCAATACTGTCTTTCTGTTATAGACAGGCACCTCCTGCACAGCCTTTAGATAATCCTCCCTGTCAAAACCGTATTGCTCCGCCTGTCTCCTAAAGAGTTCCATATCTATATAATCATCATCAAAAAATATCTGCCCAAGGAATATATTGCCCAAATGCACATTGCCCATCATTATTGGCGTTGCAATATCCCAAAGGTTGTTTTTGCATTTATAGAACTTGTATTGTCCCTCAGGTATGCCCCTTGATAACTGTATATCACTCTCTAAGCAACGCTTTAGTGTCTCTGGATGCCTTCTATGATACATAGTGCATATCCTTTGCAATCCTGTACTTACGACAACATCACCCTCAATGTCAGTTATTCCAATGCCTATGCCTGTTAGTTGATAAAAGTCGTCTATAAGGGGCTTTAAAGACTTAGCGCCTAATATTTCTGCAAGTCTTAAGCCCTTTTCTGATAAATAATTCAGGGCAGGTCTATAATAGTTATTATCCTGAGACATGGCTGAATATATTATATACCTTTCATACTGCTTTTGCAGAGGATTTTATGATAAGTATTGTGCCGTTACTGGCTTTACAGATCTTTGAGGAGGCAATCAAGCATAGGTATCTAAACCTAATCAACGAAGCGGTATCCGCATCTAAGTATATCCTCTACTCAGTGGGGTTATAAACCCTTGCCAGTCCTGTGAGGTATTCCATAAACACATCGACGTCAATCATGCCTGTGTCAACCCTGTAACCCTTAAAATCATCGAAGAATACAAATCCGTCTCCGCCTTGTTTTGCTATAAAGCTGAGGGCAACAAATTTATAGACTCTATCTATCTCTATAGGACTCAGATTACCATCAGAATTAACATGCATGATTGAATATACCCGATTGCCCTTTGCCGCCTTTGGCTTCATCTTATAGTGAATACCCGCAACATAAGGATATTAGGGGTCCGTGGGGTTGTGGATTAATTGATAATCTATGCCATCCTCAAGCGCCTGCTTAACATCACTGCCCTTCATCTTACTAAGAGGAGAGTCCTCTGTTTCATAGGCAATTCTTATATCTCCCGTAGCATTAGCATTAATCCCCCTAAAAAGAGGGCCTGTTCTTAAAGACTATCCAACCATCTCTGTGCAAGAAATGATTCAGACAATATTGAAATATATCCCCCTATCTCTGAAACATTAATAATTCCTTAGTGAGATTCCAGACTATCTTCTTGTTGAGATTACTGTCGCTTCTGAGAAACAGGGCAAGAAACCCCTCATAAGCCCTAAGAATTTCATTGAGAGAGGTCTTTTTCGTATGTCTGAGACCAATGAGCCTGGGGGACTCATCGCCCATGAGGGCATATAATGCCCTGTCTCTTAGATAAACAAGCCCAAATCCAAGCCAATCCTTCATCTCCTTACCGTCCTTCCATTTCTCCTTTGCCTCTTCTGCCTCCATATCCTTAAGTTTTGCAAAGAAATTGTTGACCTCTGTCTCAGTCTGCTCAGAAAACAATGCACCTGGGCATCCTTGATATAAAGCCTTCAGGGTCTCATTAACAGGATTGAGTCTTTCAGCAAACAACCTAAATTCCTCAGCAGCAAGGGGACTGAAGGCTATCTGAAAACATCTGGATTTTATGGTATCTAAGAGCAAATCGGGCATTGAGGTAATTAGTATTAGCATACAGTCTGGAGGAGGTTCTTCAAGGGTCTTTAGGAAGGCATTTTGGGCATAAAGATTCATGTTCTGTGCGTTGTCTATTATCAGCGCCTTTTTCCTGCCCTCACAGGGCCTTGTAAAGACAAAATCCTCAATTGCCCTTATCTGCTCAATAGTGATCTCTTTTTCGGTATCCTCCAAGACACGCACATCAGGATGTATACCCCGATCTATCTTCCTGCAAGAATTGCATAGGTCGCAGCAATCATAATCCACAGAAGAAAGACAGTTCACTGACTTTACAAGATTAATGAACGTTGCCCTCTTGCCTATGCCTGATTCTCCCTTCAGCAAGACCGATGAAGGAATACGGTCTTTTCTAATAAGCCCCTTTAGTATCCTAATCTGCTTTTTATGTCCTAAAATATCCTTAAAAGCCATCTGAGGCTATCCTTTCTGCAAGGCTGTAGCTATTGGCAATGCAATCATTGACCGCTACACCCCTGTATGCGTTACCGGTTAGGAAAAGACCCTTGTGCCTTTTCAATAGAGAGTCCAGGTTCTCAAGTATCTTGTGATGTCCCACATTATATTGAGGTATTGCCTTTTCCCACCGGTATATCCTTGTAAATATTGGTTCCGCCTTTAACCCCATTATCTGCCTTAGCTCCGATAAAACCGTGTCAATCATTGCCCTATCATCCATAAGGGCTAAATCAGGGTAACGAGCGCCACCCATCATTACCCTCAGGAGGCTTTGCCCCTCTGGCGCCCTGCCCGCAAAGATACTTGTATCATAAAGGGTACCCAGTATCTTGCGTCTCTCCCTTGCAGGCACAAGAAATCCAAACCCCCTAAGGTCAATATTTACAATATCTTCGTTTCTAAAGCCAAGGCTCACTACCGAAAGCGGCGGATAGGGTATTCTGCTGAGAGTCTCTGATATATCATCGTCAAGACCTCTAAATATCAAATTTGCATCATGGGCAGGGGTTGCAACGATAAGAATATCCGATTCATCAGAGGTACCATCCTTGAAAAAAACCCTGTATCTGCTGCCCTCCCTGCTTACTGCCTCTACGGATTTGTTCGTCCTAACCCTATCTGATAGTCTCTCTCTGATGGCGTCAACCAATGCAAACATGCCTTCATTAAAGGAATGGAGCACCCCTCCAGGGCCTGCCTCTGCCCTTTGTCCAAGTCCTTTCTTCTCCTTTGCAAGGGCAATAAACCCCTTTATGAGACCGCCGTAATTCTTTTCAAGATCATAGACCTTAGTAAAACAGCTCCTGATGCTCAATTTAGCTGGGTCTCCTGCGTAAACCCCTGATGCCATTGGGTCAAGGAGCTTTTCAAAGAACTCCCTGCCCACCCTCCTGATAGCAAAGGACTCCATGGACTCATCCTCCTTTACCTGAGGCGGCCTAAAGTATTCTGCAATCATGTTTAGCCTGCCAGAAAGGGTGAGAAAGTCTGAAAACATGAATGAGAGGGGTCTCTCTGGTATCTCCTTTAGTCTTCCCTCAAGGCAAATAAATCTCCGCCTTGCATTGTCATTGCTCCTTAGAGGAATCAGATTCAGCAGTGAGGACAACTTCAAGGTGCCAGGCTTATTGTCTAAAAAACCATTGACCCCTGCCTCGCACAAAAAGCCTTCGGCCTTCTCAGTCCATATCTTCCCACCTACCCTTGCCTTGGCCTCAAATACTGTAAGATCAATATCCTTTTTTTGTTGCAATATCAGATAGGCAAGCGACAAACCAGAGATGCCACCGCCTATGATGTTTATCTTCAATTGTTGACCTCCTTTTGTGGTTCGTCTATTTGTTCAGGCCTAATGCCATAAGTATTGTCTATTGTTGTCTGTATGGGGGGAATAAACGATCTATCATCTCTTTGAGCTCTTTTATATGTGCCTGACCAGGGGCAGCACTATTGCCTATGTGCCCATAGGTCATCATTGAGCCAAAGAGCCCTCCAATGATGCGTGATGCAAAACCCCTCTCGCCCATGGATATGACTATGATAT
This sequence comes from uncultured bacterium, assembly GCA_937949555.1. Taxonomy (GTDB): domain Bacteria; phylum Nitrospirota; class Thermodesulfovibrionia; order Thermodesulfovibrionales; family Dissulfurispiraceae; genus DUZI01. The sequence goes on from CALEDV010000018.1 coordinate 16,453, forward strand.
TTTGGCTTCTGTATTTAGAGGCAAAGATCAAGAGCCTCAGGAGGTCTTCATAACACTCTGCCATTACTGAAATCTTTGTTATATCTACCGACAGGTATAGGGCATGTTTTAAGAGTTGGTGTAGCACCTCTTCATCTGGCGTTCCTTTGAAGTTATGATAGGAGCCGATGATAAGGGGTGATCGACCCCCTTTGTCTTTTAAAGCCCTTATCATGGGTGCAAAGGCAAGCTCAATATCAATGTAATCACAGTAATTGCTTATTAACTCGTAGATGGCCTGTCGATCAGGGAAAAATCTGTTACCCCCCTCTGAGGGGTCCCTTACAGTGCCTAAAAGGGGCCTGTTGAATATCCTACTGGCCTTTGAAAAGGTCTCTTTTATTGCATCATGGTCAGTCTCAGTAAAGAGGTCAACCCTTAGCTCTATTACATCAGCCAGACTGAGTATCTCTGTGCTTGAGTCATCCACCTCTTTATCTGAGATAGATGCCACTATCTTTGGTTTTGCCATATAATCACTCATTTAAATCAACTCAAAGGGCTGCCCTATCGAGGTCTTCAATTGCATTAGCCACCTGCCTATGCCATAAAGGATACATATCTAAAGTAAATATCTTCAAGGCCTCGGCGTAACACATCCTTGCCTTAGACATGTTTTTACCCCAGTCCTTTATGCGGGCCAGTCTCTTGTATGCATCTCCCCTTTTTTGCTCTATCTTTGCGTACTCAAAGGGATAAAGTGCCTTTGTCTTTATCTGTATTGCCTTGTTGTAGTATTCTAAGGCCGCTGCAATCCCCTCTTCTTCCTTAGTAAGTTCAAAGTCCTTAATAAAGAGGTCACCTATGGCAACCAGTATGTATGCGGTTTTCTCGCTGTTGTTGCGTTCTTCATATACCCTCAGGGCGTTGAGGTAGTGTTCTCTGGCCGATGCAAGATTGTCCCTTGAGGCCATAATAGTAGCAAAGGCGCTGTAGATATCCCCGAGACTGCTACATATGTTGGCATAGAGTTCAGGGTCATTTTCATAAGTGTAAAATCTCATGGCATCCTTATAGGCCACTGTTGCATTCATGAGATTTGTGTCTCGATCCCTCAAATAAGACAATTTTAAGTAATCTTCTGCCAGGTTCTTTTGGATCCGAGCATATTCCTTTGGATACTTATCCTGTGTATAGACCCTCAGGGCCTGCCTGTAAGAAGCAATGGACCTTGCTAAATTTACCTCCTTCTCCTCTGTCTCAGAGAGGAGGCAGTAAAGGTCTCCAAGCATCAGGTTTATCTCTCCAAAATTCAATGGATATGAGTCTATGTTATAGATTATCAAAGACTGCTCTAAAAAATCCCGAGACTTTTTTATGCCCTGAGGACTATTTTCATGGTCTGATAACTGATAATAGGCCTTACCGAGGTGATGATTGATAAAGGCAGTTTTATGCGGATTTTCATCCTGTTGTTGTGACATCAACAGAGATGTTTCAAAGGCAATAATTGCCTTTTGGAGGTTCTTGACATGTTCTTGAGTCTCTGCCACCTTCATGTAAAGCACACCGAGATTTAAATTGATGTAGTCCACATCCTCAGGCTGTTTCTGTGGGTTTGTAAAAATAAGCGCCTCTTCATAGGAGGCTATGGCATTAATTAAATGCTCTTTCTTTTGCTTTGAGATAAACAGACTGTAGTAGCAATCTCCCATGCCCTTTTTTATAGCTTGTAGCATATAGGGTTCTTCAGAGATGTCCTTTGATTGCATCAGGTCTTTATAAATGGCCAGGGCATCGTTGGGCATGTTTTCTTTTAATAACTCCTTTGCAGTTTCTATGCGCTGAAGTACACGCCTATACCTGATCCTGCTTATGCCTATGCCCCGCAGTGTATATATCATTAAGATGATTGAGGCTGCTATGAGCACTCCCACAATGGCGCCCATAATACCCCATAGCCAACGGATTAAGTCTATGTTTAAAAATTCTAAGATAGAGTCCTCCAAGTTTAATGTTTATCACAGTAACAAGACCCAGTAAGGCTTATATTCTATCAAAAAGAATCCTTTTCTGCCCAAGAGGATGGTTGACCCAAATCCCGATATAGAAAAGTTGTCATTGCGAGCAAAGCGAAGCAATCTCCTCTTTTGCGATCAGATTGCCACGAACCCTTCGGGTGCTCGCAATGACTGGCACTTAAACGCCTTTCTTATCCCATATCGGGATTTGGGTGAGATCGAAAGACGAAGTAACGGCTCGTGGGGGCTAATACTGTTTGACGGATTTATGAAGGCAATGAAGATTGAAGAAATAACAAGCACATGCCTACACCTAACTCAAACAGAGGACTGAAGGCATGGCAATAGATAAGGATGCTGAGTCTGATGCAATAGGGTGGAGGCAGACACATAGCCGATTTAAGGGTGCTAAGACAAGACATTACAGAAAGCCACAGGACTTAAGAACATACCCTCAGATTCCGCGGAAGGAGACTGGATGCTGCGGATGGGCAAGGGAAATGCAGTACAAGGGATGGGTAAAGCGCACAGGGTAGAGTTTAATAACGGCAAAAGGAGAGGTGCCTCTTGAAAAGGTAACTTTCCAGATTTTTGAGACAGTGAAGGGCAGCAAAGGCAAAACATAGAACATTTCCTGTCAGTTTGCTGCTTAAAGGATTTCTAAAATGCCTTTAAATGGACTAATCGAGTGGTATGTTGATGTCTATGTCTATTTTTTCGGCGTTGACAACAGTATTGCATATGTATAAAATTACTACACCTAAAGAAAGGAGCAAGAATTAATTGAGATTTTTAGTGGTCTTTATCATACTCTTTATCCATTGGATCATCTGGTCAGGTCAGTTTGATGCCTTTCATCTTTCCTTGGGTGTTATATCCTGTGGGCTCGTTGCCTTCATATCAAGCAATATTATGTTTCAACGCTCCGATTTCAAAGAACTACCTAAAGAGGCCCTTAGATTCTTCACCTATTTATTCTGGCTCTACTGGCAAACTATACTATCAAATATTCACATACTTAAGATTGTATTTTCCCACGATATGTATGATCGTATCAATCCAAAGGTTGTTAAATTCAAGACTTTTCTTCAAAAGGATTCCTCCCTTGTCACCTTTGCAAACTCTATCACCCTTACACCAGGCACTGTTACCATCTATATAAAAGACGGAAGGTATTATGTCCATGCAATTGACGAGTCAGTAGCACAGGGACTACCAGGAGACATGGAGAAGAAAAGCGGCTTTATCTTTGGAGAAGAACACAAAAATGGATAATTTTATACTCACAGCCTCTATAATAGTCAGTTTAATATGCATCCTGTCGCTATATAGGGCTGTGGTAGGACCTACAGATGTTGACAGGATTATAAGCGTAGGGGCTATTGGCACTAAGACAGTGGTCCTTCTTTTATTGATAGGACTAATTTACAAGAGACTTGACATGTTTATAGATATTGCCCTGTGCTATGCGATTATTAATTTCATTGGCACCCTAATATTTGCAAAATACTTTATGCGTAAGGGAGTACTGTGAACCCTATTGAGATAATATCGGCAATACTAATAAGCGTTGGCATATTCTTTCTCTTTGCGGGCACGGTAGGACTAATAAGACTGCCTGACCTCTATTGCAGGATGCATTCAACAGGCAAGGCAGATACCTTAGGCATAACTATATCCTTAACAGGTATTGCACTGTATAACCTAAATGATGGAGTTACCCTCGTAAGTGTCCTTGTGAGTTTAAAAATAATGACTATTGCTGTCTTTTGGTTCATTGCAAACCCTACAGCCACCCATGCAATAGCCCGCAGCGCCTATGAATCAGGCATAAAACCTTGGACTAAAGAGGGCACTGTGGAGGTTGATTTAGATGAACAACGGGCTAAGGAGCAAAAATAATGATTTGGCAGGTTGATTTGATAATACTGCTACTTATAGTGGTACTTGCTATTGCCATAGTCAATACAAAAAACCTCTTTACTGCAACCATACTATTTGGTGGTTATAGCTTTTTAATGTGCGTGTTATGGACAGGGATGGGGGCTGTGGATGTGGCATTTACAGAGGCAGCCGTTGGTGCTGGTGTTAGCACAGCGGTATTTGTGGCGGCCATATATCAGACCACAAGGAGGAGTAAAGATTGAAGATATTAGCCCTCATAGTGTCAATCATGACAGGTGCACTTTTGATTTACGCTGCTGAGGATTTTCCATCGTGGGGTGATCCAAATTCACCAACAAGCTTACATGTCTCGCCAAGATATATAACAAAGACTTACGAGGAAACGAAGATCCCCAATATGGTCACTGCGGTCCTTGCTGACTATAGAGGCTATGATACACTCTTTGAGACCACTGTTATCTTTGCAGCCGGTATAACGGTCCTATTTCTATTAAGAGGAAACAGAGATGATTGAAAAGAATGAAAACATAATCCTCAAAAATATTACCCAGTATCTCGTTGCCTTTATTCAACTCTTTGGCTTATATGTCATAGCTCATGGTCACGGTAGCCCAGGTGGCGGTTTTCAGGGCGGCTGTATCCTTGCTGCAAGCTATATCTTGATGATTACCACATTAGGCATCGAAGATACAAAGAAAAAATACAATGAATTTAAGAAACATCTATTTAACAGCCTCGGTGTTTTTATCTATGCCTTTACGGGTTTTGTTTGTCTATTACTTGGGGCTAATTATTTAGACTACTCTGGATTAAGTAATTTGTTCCCCGTTGACCCTATAAAGGCAAGATATATTGGGACATTTGTCATCGAAGTGGGTGTTGGGATTACGGTTATGTCTATAATGCTGACGATTTTTGTTGAATTGCTCACAGTCAAAAGGAAGCAATCCTAAGTGGAATACATCATAGCAAAATACAACTACTGGATTTACATCGTCCTTATGATGATTGGCTTTTATGCCATGATCGCAAAGAAGAATCTCGTCAAGAAATTACTCGGGCTAAACATATTTCAGTGGACTATTATCCTCTTTTACATTTCCACGAGTGTCAAAAAGGGTGGCGCTACAATACCTATCATGGACAAGGCAATAGACATTGCTAACCCTGCACTTTATCTTAATCCCCTACCCCATGTCTTAATGCTCACAGCAATCGTGGTTGGGGTAAGCACAACAGGAGTAGCATTGGCATTGGTAGTACTGCTTTACAGACGTTTTCACACCTTAGATGAAGACGAGATCTTTGAGAAGATAAGGGAGCTTAAATAAATGCTGATTGACCAACTCCCTGCAATAATAATAGTAGTCCCCCTATTGATGGCAATCCTTGTAAATTTTGTCGGTATATGGTTTAGAAGTGCCTGCTATTATCTTACTGTTGCCACCGTCTCAGTCAGTTTCTTGTCCTCTCTTGGCATAATGCAAGAGGTCATGCTCAAAGGAAGGACAAGTTACAGGTTAGGCGGATGGGAACCGCCCTGGGGTATTGAGTATATGGTTGACCACCTGAATGCCTTTATATTGGTGATAATCACTGCCATAGCCCTGTTGTCGGTCATCTTCTCCTATAACCCAATCAAAAAAGACATGCCTGCAAGGGTACCTCAGTTTTACAGCCTCTTTTTACTACTTACCCTTGGGCTAATAGGTATGACCATCACAGGCGATGCCTTCAACCTCTATGTATTGATTGAGATTACCTCTATTGCCTGTTATGCCCTGATTGCAAAGGGTGACGATAAGTCTCCCCTTGCGGCATTTAATTACCTAATCATAGGCACCATTGGCGCCTGCTTTTACTTACTTGGAGTAGGCTATCTCTACATAATGGCAGGATCTTTAAACATCCTTGATTTATCAACCTTACTTCCTAAGGTCTATGGCACAAATGCGATACTTGCTGCCTTTACATTCTTTATGGTTGGTATAGCAATAAAGATGGCCTTTTTCCCCCTTCACGGATGGCTTCCTAATGCCTACAGCCACGCCCCTGACACAGTGAGCGCCTTCATGGCAGCCACTGTCACAAAGGTGAGCGCCTATGTGATGATAAGGGTTATGTTTACAATATTTCAGCCACAATATTCCCTCAGTGCAATCCCTGTGATGCCTCTTTTGGGTTGGCTTTCAGTGGGTGCAATGATGTATGGCTGTATCCTTGCCCTAGCCCAAAAAGACATTAAGAGGATGCTTTCATACATCATAATTGCAGAGGTTGGATATATAGTGGTGGGAATTAGCACTGCCAATAAGTTAGGTTTCATTGGGGCAGTCTTACACATCATGAATGATGCAATTATGATGATTTGTCTGTTTTTAGCTGCTGCAGCCATCGCCTATAAAACTGGCGCTAAGGACATAGACTCCTACAGAGGGCTTGCCAAGAAGATGCCCCTTACAACTATTGCATTTTTAATTGGAGCTGTCTCTGTGGTGGGTGTGCCTCCTACCTGTGGTTTTTTTAGCAAGTGGTATCTCCTGCTTGGCACCATTGACTCAGGCAACTTTGCCTTTACAGCAGCGCTACTGCTAAGTAGTCTTATGAGCGCCATCGTGATGTATAGGGTGCTTCAGTCTCTTTACAGCGCTAATAAAGAAATCTCAACTAAAAATGATGAGGCACCATTGTCAATGCTTGTGCCTATCTATGTCTCAGCTATTGCAGTTGTAATAATCGGCTTTTTCAGTGGCGATATAATCTCCTCTGTAATACAGTACACCGTCCCGGCAGGTTATAAATAAGATGCAGACAGTCTATTCAATCACCCCATCATTAGCGGTCCTTGTATCACTCATCGCTGCAGTCCTCATTGCCATCACAGGGGAGAGGAATAAAAATCTTAGGGAGTTCTGGACCCTCCTTGCCTCAGTCATCAAGTTTGGTCTTGTCCTGTCAATGTTGCCTTTAGTCTTAGAAGGCAAAGTCATTGAACAGGAGATTTATAGGGTAACATCCACAATGCCGTTGTCCTTTAAAATAGACGCCTTAGGGATGCTCTTTGCCCTTACGGCCTCTTTTCTGTGGATACTCACATCTATTTATGCCATTGGCTACATGAGGGGCAATCAGGAGAAAAACCAGACGAGGTTTTTTGCCTGTTTTGCTATAGCCCTGAGCGCTACAATGGGAGTAGCCTTTTCAGCGAATCTGTTTACTACCTTTATCTTTTATGAAATCTTAAGCATCAGCACCTTCCCACTGGTTGCCCACAAAGGCACCCCAGAGGCATTAGGTGGGGCAAAGAAGTATCTAACCTATCTGCTTGCTACATCTATAGGCTTTCAGCTCTTTGCTATAATCATGACCTACGACTACACAGGCACCCTCGAGTTTTCAAACACAGGCATATTTGCAAATAGCAGGGCAAGCGATACAATCATTATCATCACCTTTATACTCTTTATGGCAGGCATCGCAAAGGCTGGTATGATGCCCTTTCACGCATGGCTGCCAGCAGCTATGGTTGCCCCTACGCCTGTGAGCGCATTACTGCATGCTGTAGCAGTTGTAAAAACAGGCGTATTCGTAGTGGCAAAGGTAGTGCTTCACATCTTTGGCATTGAGCTCCTTCAAAGGCTGGGGCTTGGTGTAGCCCTCGCCTATGTGGCAAGTTTTACTATCATAATGGCCTCTGTAATAGCCCTTACACAGGATAACCTCAAGAGGAGGCTTGCCTACTCCACTATTGGACAACTCTCATACATCGTGCTTGGAGTAGCCCTCTTAAGCACCTCTGCCGTGACAGGTGGGATAATGCACATCACCCTCCACGCCTTTGGAAAGATAACCCTCTTTTTCTGTGCTGGGGCAATCTATGTAGCGCTGCATAAGACAGAGGTCACTCAATTAGACGGGATTGGTAAAAAGATGCCCTTTACTATGGCTGCATTTACCATCGGATCACTCTCAATGATCGGCATACCACCCCTTGGTGGGTTTGTAAGCAAGTTTTATATATTGCAGGGTGCAGTGCAGGCCCATGAGTTATTCTTCATGCTCGTACTGTCAATAAGCACGGTGCTCAATGCCTGTTACTTCCTGCCCATTGTGTATGCAGCCTTTTTCAAGGACCCACTTCCAGAAAAGGCACCTCATGATAGTCATCACCACAATTATCATCATAACAGTGGCAGTGTTGAAAGGCAACATATACTAATGGTAGCCCCACTGGTACTTACTGCTATCGGGGCAGTGGTTATGTTTTTTGTATCACCCTATTTATCTGATGTTGTAAGGCTTGTAACATCTGTATTAACTGGAGGCAAATAAGATGTCTGATAAACCCTACTTTGAGGATCCCAAAAAGGCCAACAGACTGCTAAAGATCCTATATGGCTATCTTGCCATACTTTTAATAGCAGAGTTTTTTATCCACAAGCACAGCTATTTTCCATGGGAAGACTTCCCCTTTTTCCACGCTATATATGGTTTTGTAGTCTTTGTAGTCCTCATCTTGATTGCAAAACACCTCTTAAGACCACTCATAAAGAGAAGGGAAGACTACTATGATTAGTCCTTTACCCCCAGCATTGATATTTATAATTGGCGCACTCTTTATACCGCTCTTTAGAGGTACTATGAAGGGTATATATGCCCTGATCATCCCTATTGTTAGCTTTGTTAGCATGATGAGTATGTCTGCAGGGAATCATTGGAATTATAGCTTTCTTGACCTAAGCATCACGCTCTTCAGATATGACAATCTCAGCATATTCTTTGGTTATATCTATCACCTAATAGCCATAATCTCCATCATCTTTAGTCAGCATGTCAAAAACAACACCCACTACATGGCTGCCCTGATTTACTCAGGTTCGGCATTAGGGGTGGTCTTTGCTGGAGATCTAATAAGCCTTTTTATCTTCTGGGAGATGATGGCATTAGCAGCAACCATGCTCGTATGGGATGCTAAGACAAAGGAATCCTACGGTGCAGGGTTTAGATATTTACTATTTCACATAATAGGCGGTTTGTTCTTACTTGCTGGTATTGCCATCACCATCTATGAGACTGGTTCTGCTGAATTCAACTTCATCGGGCTCAAAGGTCTTGGCTCATGGCTCATCTTCATTGGCTTTGGGATTAACTGCGCATGGCCTGGGCTACATGCATGGATACCTGATGCCTATCCAAACACCACACCTGCTGGTGGCGTATTTATGTGGACCTTTACTACAAAGACAGCTATATACACCCTTGCAAGGGGCTTTCCAGGTGCAGAACCACTAATCTGGATAGGAGCGATTATGACCGTATTTCCAATATTTTTTGCTGTGGTAGAAAACAATCTTCGCAAGGTGCTCTCATATAGTCTCATGAACCAATTAGGCTATATGGTATGCGGTATTGGTATCGGCACGACATTGTCTTTAAATGGCGCTATTTCCCATGTATTTTGCCATATTCTTTACAAGGCGCTTCTCGTTATGTCAATGGGTGCAGTTATGTATAGGACGGGGAAGATTAACTGCACAGATCTAGGTGGTCTTTATAAGAGCATGCCTATGACAGCAGTGTTCTGTATAATCGGTGCAATGTCAATCTCCGCATTCCCTCTGTTTAATGGATTTGTAAGCAAGGCTATGGTGGTAGATGCCGCAGGGCAAGGGGCAATGGTTGTAGTGTGGTTTTTGCTAATGTTTGCCTCTGTGGGTGTCCTTGAACATGCAGGTATCAAGGTGCCCTTTCATGCCTTCTTTGCCCACGACTCAGGTATCAGGACAAAGGAAGCCCCTACTCATATGCTAATAGCTATGGGAGTTACTGCCTTCTTGTGTATCTTTACTGGCCTGTTCCCATCATATCTATACGCCCTTTTACCCTATCCTGTAGAGTATGAACCCTACACTGCTGCCCATATAGTTACAACGATGCAATTGCTCAGCTTTGGTGCCCTTGCCTATATTCTGCTCGTAAAATACGGTATATTCCCTGCCGAGATGCGGGCTACCAACCTTGATATAGACTGGACATACAGAAAATTAGGCAGGCTCTTTGTGAGATTCTGTGAAGGGCCTCTTACAGGTTTTAGAGAGGCAATGGCAAGGACATCTCAGAGGATAGTCAAGGCAGCAATCAAATTTGCCACTGACCCACTACTTGTGCCTGAATTGATTGTCAAAGGGGCCTATGTGGGCATTTACAAGGCGCTTACCAGCTTAGAAGACCAAAGAAGGAATGAGAGATTACACCAACTTGAAGCAAAGTTAAACTACCTAAGAGGCTTAAAAGAGACAGGTAGGTACTACGGCACTGACATGCCAAAGAGACCCCTTGGCTGGGGGGTACTGATTGCCTTTGCCCTGATATTCTTATATATGATTGTCTATATGTTTAGGGTTGGGTAGAAATTTAGGGACATCAGGGGTCAATTCTTTATTATTGACAATCTCTCCTCAACCCTATTGAAAAACTCCTCTATCTCCTTATACTTCTGTATCTTCTCCCTTAAACACTTCCTCCCCCAACTTGCTGTGCTGTAGTGAACTCCTAATATCTCC
>CALEDV010000019.1 GCA_937949555.1 uncultured bacterium
ATTGAAGATACTACATGTAACCAACTACTTTAGAGACTATCACAATCACATAGGTGGGGCTGAACAGGCCTGTTATAGAACTGCCTTGATGACTGCCAACCATGGTCACCAGGTGGTCATCGTCACAAAGGCCTTTGACAAACAACCACCTATCAGCCAATTTAAGGTCTATCCCTTGCCAGTTATTGAAGACCATCTGCCACAGTTTATTGGCAAGTACATCGAGGCCGTCAAATGGTATAGCATCCAGTATGACTACCTTGCAAAAAGGGCCTTTGCCAAGGTCATAAATAAAGAGCACCCTGATGTAATCCACCTACACAACTTTCAATTCCTCACCTTTAGCCTTGTAAGGGAGGCCCATAAAAGAAGGATACCTATGTGTATCTCAATCTATGATTATTGGCATTTCTGCCCAAAGGCCATGTTGCTGAGGCCGGATAACGCCTTTTGCAGTGATGCCCATGGTGTTGAATGTCTACAGTGTCTGCCAAAGGAGTTTACATCTATCCAAAGACAACTGCTTAAGGTAAGGAGGGAGATTTTCAACAGGGCCTTTGATATGATTGACCTCTTTGTGGTACTGTCAAGTCACTCAGCAGGGGTATTGAGGGGCTATGGCATAGCAGAGCAAAAGATAAGGGTTATCCCCTTGACCCTGCCCCTTGAGTATGAGGATATTAAGACCCCTCAGATACCAGCACTTGGGGATAACTCCATTCTCTTTGCTGGGTGGCTGAACGATAGAAAGGGCGTACACATAGCCATCGAGGCCATGCCAATGATATTAAGACAGGTGCCTGATGCAGTGCTCTATGTAATAGGTGGCAGGGCAAAGTTTGCCACTGACTATGAGAGAGGATTTGAAGACTTTATCAAAGACAATGGCATATCAGACCATGTGGTCTTTTTGGGTCATCAAGGCCCTGAGGTGGTTAAGGCCTACTTAGATAAGGTCTCGGTGTTGGTCATACCTGAACAGTATGAAAACATGTCACCCCTTATCATGATAGAGGCCATGATGCTTGGCAAACCCATCGTTGCAAGCAATCTGGGCGGGATCCCTGAGTATATAACCGACGGTGAGACAGGCCTCCTTGCCGATGCCTATTCAGCACAGGACTTTGCAGATAAGACAATAAGGCTCCTGAAAGACAAAGGATTAGCTCAAAGGATAGGCAACACTGCAAAGGATAGGATATTAAAGAGGAATAATAATGATGCCCTTTGGGATTTGACAGAGAGGCTCTACAACGAATTGCTTAGAAGGTAGAAATGGATAAGAGGAGACTAAAGCTTTTACCCCTATCAATATACAAAATTAAATACCTCTTTCACTGGCTATTTGTAAGGAGGGATCTATCCAATGCCTACTCTTACCTTTGGGCAACCCTATTTAGCAGGGATGCTGGACTGGCGCTTCTTGACCCACTTTATAGGGTTTTTCCATCCCTTGCAGGTTATCCTAAGCAGATGGAGATAGAGATTACTACCCATTGTCATCTAAGATGCGAGATGTGCGAACACACCTATTGGGATGAGAAGCCAACTCATATGACCTTTGAGGAATTTAAAAAGATAGTTGACCAGTTTCCAAGACTTAAATGGATAGGTATGACAGGGATTGGTTCGTCGTTTTTGAATAGAGACTATATGAGGATGCTCGAATATATGAAGAAGCATAGGAAGGTATTTGTAGAGTTCTTTGACCACTTTCACTTGCTTAATGAGGAAATCTCAAGGAGGTGTATTGAGCTAGGTATAAATAAGATTTGGGTGTCCCTTGAAAATGCAAGGAAAGAGACCTATAATGCCTACAGAAAGGGGTCTGATTTTGACACAGTGGTAAAAAACATCTGGTCAATGGTAAGACTGAAGAGGCAGATGGGATCTCCTATCCCTGAGTTGTGGTTTCACTTTATTATCAATAAGCATAACATGGATGAGATGAAGGACTATGTGGATCTTGTGGCAGAGTTTGCAGACTATGAAAGGGGTTTCAGCGCCCCCTTGATCTATTGGACAAACATGCTCACCTTTGACGAGGTATCACACTTATCTATTAGTCCTACCAAGGAGTGGATTGAAGAGGTAGAGCAATACTGCAAGAAAAAAAAGGTCTTTTATGTGTTTAATGAGAATGTGGTCTGCAATGTCCCAATGAGAAATTGTGTAAAGTGGACAGAGCCCTTTGTGCTTGTAAGTGGTCATATTCAACCATGTTGTGCCTTAAATGAGGCTAATCAGCGACAATATCAGCGTGAAAAGGCCTTTATGAACTGTCTTGATGGTGATTTTAGACAATGGTGGTACTCTGAAAAGAGAAAGGAATATTTAAAAACCCTAAGAGGTGGTGGCCTACCCGAGATCTGTAAATACTGTCATATATACTACCACCCTGAAGGCGCAAGGGCAAGAAAGCAGTAAGGTTTAAGTCTCATAGGAAAGATGTCTTGTAAAGCTAAAGTCCTTCAGGCCTAAAAGCTTGCCGATTATTCTTGAGGTAGTCAATGCAGTCCTGTATATAAGACTTTTGCTACAGTGTATCTTTTTGCGACTGATTTTATTGTCTTTGTCCTGATAGTAAGCAGAATCTAATACACCATACTGACCCAATGTGATTGTAAAGGCAGCACAAAATTTGAGCATATCATTAAACGCAAGGCATTGATGATCCTCATTGTGTAGAGATTTGACAATCTCTAAGAGGTTCTTCTTCCCATCAATGGCATTGCAGTATCTATCGAGCAACACATTTAGGGCAGAGACATTCTTAACCTTTAAAAAAGGGGGATCGTATCGTAAATAATCGGCAATTGTCCCATAGGAGACGATTACACAAAACACCCTGTCATCTGTTAATAACCTGTATTCATTCTTAATGGGTATATCATTTAATAAGCTTTGTGGCAGGAAACATGTTGAACTGTGATGAAAGTCCTCTTCATCTCTCCCCAGAGGCATGCCTAATGATGGTGCTTCATCGTGTAATTTGGTGCCCACATGGGGAGTGCAACATTGCCCTATATAAATGTCAAAGGGAAGATGATGGAAATATTTGTATCTTGGTAATCCCTTAAGCAGTCTATCCATAAATTGGGCCTGCTTGTAGGCATCCCTGATCGTATCACCAGGTAAATAAGACATATAGGTGTACATTGGGAACATACCATTGCTTTTCTGAAGTTCGCATGCCTCAATAAGATTGTCAAGGGTCTCATTTTTTCCAACTATATTGTATGCATCAGGATTGGCACTCTCAATACCTATCTCCATGCCTATCAAACCAGCCCTTGACAAAAGCGGTAGTATGTCCTTTTGCATTACAATATGAGATGCTCGTGTGAGTCCGAGCCACTTAACCTGAAGATCTCTCTTTAATATTTCCTCTGCAAGGGCAACTAAGTGGTCTTTTCTGAGGAATAGATTATCATCCCAGAAATGGAATTGATTTATACCCGTTGTCTTTATTACATATTCCATTTCATCAGCTATGTTTGATGGACTCCGCCATCTTACCTTTCTATGCCACAGCTTAGGAGAGACACAGTATGAGCAATTATAAGGACAACCCCTTGAGCCAATAATTGGGACACGTCTGCTACCGATGACATGAAGATTGGTTGTATAATGCCTCAAATCAAGCATACTGCTTTTTAGGGGCACTTCCCATATTTTTTACCATCAAGCCTGCAAGCCCAGAGACAGTTAACCGTTCGATGAAATGTAAAATGGACGGTTCTCTTATTCATCCCCTCAATAGCCATTTCCAGAGCGGAATGATCTCAACACTGGTATTGCCTATTTTTTCCATGCCTTCTTCGTCCTCGGTAATGATAAGAAACCTCATGGGCTTTAATTCGGCCTTTGCGTCTGTTAAGGCCTGAATCTCTCTATTTTTTACCTTTGCATCTGACAGTGAAAGAGAGACCTGAACAGCCATTTCGATCTTCAAGCCTTTTTTTACAACAAAATCTACCTCCCTGCCCTGTTTTGATTTCCAGTAATAAATATCTGCATCGTTTCTTTTTAACTGCAGAAACACAATGT
>CALEDV010000020.1 GCA_937949555.1 uncultured bacterium
ACCCTTGCTTTTGGGTCCCCGAATATCCCCTGTATCCCTGCCTTTGGAGGAAATCAGGGGAACCGATATTCGTCCAGCAGGTTTCTTCTTTTTCCCGTCCGCTTAGCATACAGTTTTTCCCTTAAATTGCCGATAGGAGTAGGAGGGTGTGCTGAAAGGGCTTTATTGTCACACCTTTTTACGAGACCTTTGGACCTTCACAGATAATGCCAAACTAATCACCCCTTGGTGACTGAATGAGTTATGGCCCTTTTTTAATAAACCCTGTGGCAGTATAAAGGCTTTCAGGCATGCCCTCTTGCTCCTTACAAGTTTCTATCGGCAATTTTGAGTTTTTTCATCCCTTTGAAAGCTTTTTCCCCTTTTATTTAAAGCCCTGTTATACCGCTTCAAACTAATTAATTTACCCACCCACTTGGGCGATGAGCCTTTTTTTGAATATCCTTCACAACCAGTAGCATCAGAATGACGCCATTGACTTTGCAATGGATCAAAGAACCGACGCTGCAGGGTATCCTCAAAGTCTATTAAGTTTTTTATCGCCTTATCTAATCAGACATCCTTGGTTACAGTATATACAACCTTTTCTGTGTAATTGTTTGTAGTTGCCTATCATATATCCAATATAAAAGATGTGGCCAGTGTTGTGATCGGAGTAAGGTCTTCCTATTTGGCGGTGAAGTATGATAGGTCAGGACAAAAACTTAAGTAATTTGTTTTTTAGGAACAGCATATTATAATAGTAACTCAAGTTATTATTATGCTCTAAAGTAAAGCCACATTTATAGCAAAGTAAATCGATCTCAAAGGGTTTTGTATATTGATGAATTAAGGAGGTGTATGATGGTCTTAGCATTAAATCTTTTTACCACTGTCCTTTTCTGGTTATTTGTTTTGCTAACGCCTGTGTTTGGACAACCCCTTAAAATCGGGGTTTCTTCTATGATTACCCCCATGGATACGGTCTTATACTATCAAGAGATCATTGATTACATAGGGCAAAAGATAAACAGACCTGTAGAGATGGTTCATCGTAGGACATACAATGAAATGGACATCATGTTAAAAAAGGAGGAGGTGCAGGTTGCCTTTATTTGTTCTGCCCCCTATGTAAAGAACAAGAGGGACTTTGATGTTCAGCTCCTCGTAGCCCCCTCTGTCAATGGGAGGTCTGTATATCACGCATACATAATAGTTCACAAGGACAGTGGTATAAACATATTCCCAGAATTCAAGGGCAAGACCTTTGTATTTGCAGATCCACACTCAAACACTGGGAGGTTGTATCCCCTCTACTTGATAAAGACTATGGGACAGAATACAAAGGCCTTCTTTAAAAAGACCACCTACAGCCATAGCCATAACAAGTCTGTAGAGTTGGTTGCAAAAAAGATTGTAGATGGTGCCTCTGTGGACAGTCTCATTTATGATTATATGGTAAAGATGGATTCTCCCTATGCAAAGCAGACAAAGGTTATAAAACGATCCCCTCCCTTTGGAATACCGCCTGTAGTCGTAACCAAAGGCGTTGACCCCTCCTTAAAAAGGGCGCTTAAGCAGGCCTTTCTTGATATGCATAAAGATGATATTGGCAAGAGGATACTGCAAAAGATGAATATTGATTCCTTTGTGGAGGTATCAGACAGCGCCTATGATTCTATCAGAAAGATGGAGAACTCCTTATCAAAGAGATTGAATTAGGGCATGTTTAGATTGCCGTCTTTGAATATAAGAGCAAAATTCATGCTCATTACAACTGTAGCCATTGTATCGGTTATGACCTTTATAGGTTCTGTGGCAGTGATAAGGGAAAGGGAGATGCTCTACAGTAATACTGAAAAGCAGGGCATACTGCTCGGCGAGACCCTGGCAATACCAGTTATCCATGACCTTATATATGAGAGGCTTGGTTTAATTGAAGAGGGTGGCCTTCTTGATAACTATGTAATGGAGATATACAAAAGGAAATACCTGGACCTCCTCTTTATATCCATATTAGATGTAAACGGCAGGGTTGTTTCCCATAATGACATTACTGAATATGGGAAGATCTACTCCGATGAATTGTACTTAAAGGGGCTTAATAGCAAGGATACAGTCGTGGAATACTATAAGAAAGATGGTTATGATGCCCTTTTCTTTGCTGTGCCTTTAGTTATATCTGAGAAAAGGTGGGGAACGCTTATATTCTCAACCTCCTTGAAGAATGTGGATAATCAGCTACAGAAAACGGTTTTTTTTATATGTGTCTTTACTGTATTTCTTATTGCTGGGGGGTTTGTAACTGTAATGGTTTTGCTCAGGAGATTTATAACACCCATTACTGAACTATCAAAAACTATGGAAACTGCAGATGAACGAGGTTTTGATGTAAAGGTCAATATCAAGGGTAATGATGAACTTGCCTTACTGGGGCAACAGTTTAATAGCATGATAGCTCGCATAAAAGAGGCTAACAATAAACTGAAAGAGGCTCACGATAGTTTGGTTCGCACGGAAAAACTGGCATCGATAGGTATCCTTGCATCAGGGGTTGCCCATGAGATCAACAATCCATTAGGGGGATTATTTAATTGTATTGAGATGATCAAGAGAAACCCAAAACGGATTGAGGTGTCCTTAAAGTATTTAGATTTGACCTATGAGGGCTTAAAAAAGATAGAAAATACAGTAAATAAACTGCTATGGATGTCAAAGAAGACTACCCATAGACCCCTTAATTTGGACCTCCATAGTGCGGTAAATAATATTCTGTCTTTTATTGATTATCGTATGCGTAAGAATAATGTTGCCTTCATTAATAGGTGTCCTAAGGACCTGAACATCTTTATTGATATCCATGATCTCCAGCAGATGCTCCTTAACCTATTTATAAACTCCTTACAGGCAATGAAGAAGGGAGGAACTATTGTATTTGATGCATGGACCAATGATTCATCGATTTATATGGAGATTAAAGATACAGGAGAAGGTATCCCAGAGGAACATAAAAAACATATCTTCGATCCTTTCTTCACTACAAAATCTGCACAGGAGGGTACAGGATTAGGCCTTTGGCTGACCTATCAGATTGTAAGTGTTTACAATGGAGAGATAAATTTCAACAGTGAGCCAAACAGGGGCACGGTGTTTGTAATACGGCTGCCTATACAGGAACAACACAACGATAATAAAGAAGAAAAAAGGACAGGTGAGTATTGAAAAAGGGACACGTACTGGTTATTGAAGATGAGAAGATAATGCGCGTAACCCTTGTAGATGCCCTTTTAGCTGCAGAGTATGACGCCCTTTCTTGTGAAACTGGGGTGGAGGCAGAGGAGCTTCTAAGGGACAATGACTTTGATGTAATAGTAACCGATGTAAGACTACCGGATATAAACGGTATTGATATATTAAGAAACCTTAAGGCAAGAGAAAATGCCCAATTTATAGTAATGACTGGCTATGGGACTATCAAGGATGCTGTGGAGGCAATGAAATTGGGTGCCTTTGATTATCTCACAAAACCCTTTTCTCTTGACGAATTCCTGCTTGTAATAGAAAAGGCTTGCGAGATTAAAGATCTAAAGACTCAAAATCTACAACTTCGCCAGAGCCTTAATAAAGCTTATAGCTTGCCCAATATTATCGGAGAGAGTGCAGTTATGGGGAATGTGCTGTCTATGGTTCAAAGGGTTGCTATTACTGATTCAACAGTCCTTGTGCTCGGGGAAAGCGGAACGGGCAAGGAGTTGATAGCCAATACAATCCATTATCAAAGTAGCAGAAAGGGCAAGGCTATTATAAGGGTTAACTGTGCAGCCCTCCCTGAGGGTTTGATTGAGAGTGAGCTCTTTGGACATGAACGGGGTGCCTTTACCAATGCCTTTAAAAGGAAGATTGGAAAATTTGAGCTTGCCCACAGGGGCACCCTTTTTCTCGATGAGATTGGCGACCTTCCAATGGCAGCGCAGTCTAAGATATTGAGGGTACTTCAGGAAAAGAAGATAGAAAGGATAGGCGGCACAGAGAGCATATCTGTAGATGTAAGACTCATTGCTGCCACTAACAAGGATTTGAAGGAGGAGGTTGCAAGGGGAAGATTCAGGGAAGACCTCTTTTACCGACTTAATGTTGTGCCTATTTTTTTGCCGCCCCTGAGGGAAAGAAAAGAGGACATACCAAGACTTATTGAACACTTTATAGAGAAAAACAAAGACCGATTGCCCATGGCGAGATTCACTCCAGAGGCGATTACAGCCCTTTTAAAATATGATTATCCCGGCAATATAAGGGAGTTAGAGAACATCGTTGAGAGATGCCTTGCCTTTGCAAGGACAAATAGTATTGAAGCAGAGGATGTAATGCCCTATATCAGTGTCTCTGATATGGGATTATCAATGAATCTAAAGAAGCTGTCTAAGGTAGTTGCAGAGGCAGAACGGGAACACATCATAAGAATACTGACAGAGAACAATGGAAATAAGACAAGGACCGCAGAAATACTGGGCATTAGTAGGAAAAACCTATGGGAAAAGATGAATATCTATGGCATTAGTTCTTAGATGTAATGATTGCACCTCATATTCGCCTAACTTATCCTAAATCTTAGAGGAAGAGTTAAAATTGCTAATGGGTGTGTTTATATTGTGCCTTATCTGCCAAGGGCGAAAATTATGTAGCCTCTTAAGGAGCCTACTAATCACTCCGCTGTAATTTTCATGACTATAAAGCCTTGAGTCTTCTCCTATTATATACTTATTACCTCGCCAGTCAATCTTTGCGCTAATGAAGGGTACAAACCATATCAATCCAATAAGTATATCCTTTGCTGGGACAAATAGATGTTGTCTAAAGGAACTCACCACACTATAACACACTGCCTTTGGATAGAACCTCTGGGATTGGTGTCTGTGAGTTAACATATTGACATAATAGTCCCCTGTTATCTTAATTAGGCTCACAGATAGGGCGAAGAGTAGGGCCGACAATCTCTCTCCAGAGGCGGCTATAATTGTAAGAACAGACATAAACACAGGATTACAGAGTAATTCAGATAGATACTGATATCCGCCGATCTTCCACCTCAGCTTTCCCCATCTGGTATGTCTATTTAAAAATCTCCTCAAGGACCAATATTCATTGATATTCTGTATCATGTATTCTGATACTACTACCTTTTTCCCGTATCTCTTCATCTCTCTACCAATAATGAAGTCCTCAGCCAGTATGTCCTTGAAGGCGTTCATTCCTCCTACTGCCTCAAGATCGCTCTTTCTCATAAGCATGGATTTGCCAATTACACAGGGAATGTGCAAGTATCTGTCTAAGAAACATACGCTGCCCATTATAAATGTATTGAGATGGAGATTTTCAAATATTGCCCCAATAGACCTGCCGCCTATTCCACGAATAAGGTTTGTTACAAGACCAACCTCAGGTGATGCAATCCTTGATACGATGGAGTTGAGATAATCAGTTCCTACCATAACATTGCTGTCGCTTATAAGCACAAGGTCATATTTTGATGCCCTGTAGGCGGGGACAAGATTATTGATTTTTGGATTAAGCCCCTGATTGCAATGCTCAACAATAATTGTTATATCCGACTCTGGGTGTTTGTTCTTGACCATAAGTGCGATCTTGTGGGCGGGATCATTGTAGTCTTGAAGTGCAAATATTATTTCGTAGCAGGGATAGTCAAGCCTACAGAAACTTTCAAGGTTGTCAAAGAGATTGTCATCAATCCCCTTTAGAGGTTTTAATATTGACAGTGGAGGTTTAAAATCTGATAACTGCACAGGATTTTGTTCGCTACTATTGTTAAGATGCTGCTTTACTGAAAAAACCTGAATAGAATACATGATAAGTCCAACAACGGTCAGTGAGGCAAAAACCCATAGTAGTTCCATAACCCCTCCTTTATTGTGTTAATTTCTAAAAAGCGTGATAGCCACGCCTCTGTTGTCTCTGATACATCTCTTTATGGATTGAATATCCTTTTCACATCTCAACAGGGTTTTCCATGAATAAATATGACTTGCCCTATGAAAGTCGCTGTTTGCCAAAAAGGCATATTTCTTTAGGCTTATGACATTAAAAAGGTCATCCCGATTGCCAATCTCCCATGCATCTATATATCTTGAGTATCTGTCTCGATTGTTCCATAGGTACAGTGTGTTTTTATTTAGGGCTTCTGAGAGATAGTGAGGATGGCATGCAACGGTAATTGCGCCCTGATTCTTAGCCTCTATCAGAATCGACTCAATACTCATGCAGGCTGGTATGAACTCCTTGATATCAATAATCAACATATGGGCGGACTTGTCTGCTGTAAGATGATTCTTGCTTATCTCTATGCCTGGAATTACAAGCATTCCATATTTATCCATAGCCCTTTGAGCTTCCTGCCTAAGGGCTTGTAGATATTCATCGAAGTTATGTGCTGTAACGGAAAATTTGAATCGGTGGGCAAATCTACCCATAGAATTGTCGCCATTGACCACATGGTCTGTGATGGCTATTACATCAAAACCGCTCTGTCCAAAGATGTCAACAACCTTTCTGAGCTCAAGGGAGCCGTCTGAATACTTCGTGTGGATATGAAAATCACAGAGAAGCATTGCATACAATATACAATTAAAGGGTTTACAACAGGATTAATGAATAGTGAATATTTTGTTAAGAACTTCTACGGATATGACAAAGGTAAAAATTCCTTAACATTTTTGACATGCTATTGTAAAATAAAAATTATAAAATAACCTATTTTAAAGGAGGAACTCAGAGGTGGCTATATTTGATAACGGACTGAGGGGAAATATCTTCACAGGGCTTGCAATAGGCATTGGGGCAGCGGTCATTGCTCCAGCAATTATACCTGTACTGGCGGGAGTGGCAAAACCAATTGCAAAGGCTGTCATTAAAGGAGGTATTACTCTTTATGATAAGGGCAGGGAGGCCGTAGCAGAAGGAGGGGAGGTCATTGAAGATATTATTGCAGAGGCAAGGGCTGAATTAGAGGAGGAGAGACTGGCAGTTATAACTCCTGCTGAGGAAGCACCCAAGTCATGATTAATGACTTTGGGTCGGAGATGCTTTCAGTTGATCAGGGTGATGGTCTATTAGAGGAGCAGGGAAAGCATTCTGAAGGAACAACTATAGGTGCTCCAGAGGCTTTTATTGTTCATTCCACAATAAACCGCCTTCGCCTGAGGATACCTTCAAAGAGGGGTGATTATGAGTATTTCCAGACTATATCAGATAAATGTTCTAACTTCCCAGAGACAATAACGAAGGCTAACCCATTAACGGGCAGTCTGCTTATTGTTCACACCATGAAGCAGGAGGATATGATTGCCCTCTTAAATAAGTTAGGAATGTTTAGAATCAAAACTCAACAAAAGTCAAAGGGCAAACTGCATAGGGATATTGAATCTGTCTTTGCTAAGATGGACAAGGGTATAACAAAGGCTACAGGTGGAGAGTTAAACCTCACTATGTTAACCTTTTTGACCCTTGCAGGCGCTGGGATATTTCAGATCGCAAGGGGTAATTTCAATGCCTTGCCGTGGTATACAGCTCTCTGGTATGCCGCAAGTTTATTTCGTAAGGCGAAGGTCGCCAACTAAAGGAAACAAATAATAACTTGTCGTTTGAAAGGAGGAGTGAAATGGCTGAAGAATTAAAAAATTTAGGTGAGGGTATTGGTAAGGCTGGGGCACAGGTAAAGGAAGGTGTAATAAGCAGCCTCAAGGGTATAAATGAGATAGAGGCTGAGATAGTCAGCCTTGTAAAGAACACCGTGTCAAACACCCTACGTGCTGCAGGAACGGTTACATCTGAAGGTCTTCCTATTGCAAAGGATGTGGTAAAGGGCGCCATACAGGCTACTGAAGAGGTAGGCACAGGGCTTATACTGAGCACTAAGAGTGTGGCAAAGGGAGTAGTTATGGGTGTAGCCGATGTGGGCGGTGATGTGGTCAATGCCGCTGGCCAGACCGTAAGGGGTGCCATAAAAGGTGCAGCTGAGATCGGCGCTGATGTTGCATTGGTAGGAAGACGTGCTGTGGATGGTGTTATTGAGGCTACAAAGGAGATTGGAGGCAATGTAGGAGATGTGGCTGTTACTGCCGTTAATTCAGCCATAGAGGCAGCAGGTACTATAGGAAACACAGCGCTAAGGGCAGTCAAGGATATGCTTGTGGGAGTTGTTGAAGGCGTTAAAGAGGTCGCTTCTGCAGCCCTTCCTAAGCCAAGACAGCAGGACTCAACAGGCATCCACTCAAATATGGATACAGAGCACAGTTCACCGGAGATCGAAAACCCAAGAAGAAAGAGAAAGGATTCTGAATAGTTTATCAAATAGGTTTATATGCTCAAGATAATAAATAGCTTTACCCCAGGGCGGGTAAGGCTAAGGGTAGATTGCCTTTACCGCTCTGAGGCTATTAAAGCCATCCTTGAACAAAGACTTGTTGAAATAAATGGGGTAGAACATTGTAGGGCTAATATACTTACCTCAAATATTCTTATCCTTTATAAAAAAGACCATTCCCATGATTATATAATCAGTCAAGCATCATTAGTTGTAGAGGAGATATGCCAGTCTCAGGTAACTATTGTTAGGTCTGCGAAACCAAGTGTAAAGCCCTCAAATAGGGAGAATACACTAAGCAGAAAGAAACTGCGCAGACTTGTCACAAATGCTGAACCCCAGACTGAGGAGCCATACCATTTAGTCGGGGTTGAGGTAATAAAAGAAAGATTTGATGTTGACATAACCAAAGGTATGTCCCATGAGAGGTCCTCTGAACTATTAAAACGATTTGGTCCCAATGTGCTGCCTGAATCTGTACCAAGGTCTGGATTGAGCATTTTTATTGGTCAGTTTAAATCCTTGCCTGTGGCATTGCTTGGGGTAGCAGCAGGTGTTTCTGCCTTTACAGGAGGGCTTCTTGATGCCCTTATTATTGGTGCAGTAGTGGTTATCAATGCCTGTATCGGCTATATAACAGAGGTGCAGGCTGAAAAGACCATCCATTCTCTGAAGGGTCTTGTAAAGCCTAAAGCATTGGTGTTAAGAAATAGCAAGGTAGTTGAGGTTGCTGCTCAAGACATTGTTCCAGGCGAGATATTGATTCTTAAACCAGGCTGTTATGTGGCTGCAGATGCAAGGTTGATTGAGGCATCGCACCTCAGTGTAGATGAATCAGCCCTCACCGGTGAAAGTATGCCTGTTCTAAAGGACTCCTCTGTTCTCAAGGATAAGAATATACCCCTTGCTGACAGGCTCAACATGGTGTATATGGGCACACTTATTACTGGAGGTCAGGGTATTGCTGTGGTTGTAAACACCGGCAGATACACAGAGATTGGAAAGATTCAGTTGCTTGTTGGAGAGGCTAAGTCACCTCAGACGCCTATGGAAAGACAGCTTGAGGAGATTGGCACAAGGCTCGTTTATATAAGCGGCATTGTTTGTATTGTGGTCTTTCTTATAGGACTATTAAGGGGAAGGGGGTTTCTTGAGATGTTCAAGATTGCTATTTCCCTTGCTGTAGCAGCAGTGCCGGAGGGATTGCCTACGGTGGCAACTACAACACTTGCCCTGGGTATAAAAAACATGAAAAGGCATCATGTGCTTATAAGACATCTTGATGCAGTAGAGACCCTTGGGGCTGTGCAGACCATCTGCCTGGACAAGACAGGCACACTGACCTTGAATCAGATGACCCTTACAACTATCTATTCAGGTATGCGTTATGTATATGTTTCAGACAAAGGGTTTCTTTCTGGAGACGATACAATTATACCTACATCTCACAGGGACATCTCAGAACTCCTTAAGGTATGTGTATTATGCAATGAGAGCGAGTTAGAAGAGGGCAATGGAAGTATCCTCGTAAGAGGATCCTCTACGGAGAATGCCCTAATATATTCTGCCTTTGCTGCGGGCATTGATGTAAAGGCATTACGGAGTCAGTATCCCCTCTTGAAGATAAGGCACCGATCGGAAAACTGCAATATTATGGTTACGATGCACAGTATTGGAGACTCTAATTCTGAGCAAACATATATTGCTGTTAAGGGAAGTCCCAATGAGGTGCTCGCCCTTTGTCAATGGCATATAGTTGACTGCGAAGTTGTGCCTATTTCAGATTCTCAGCGGGCGGAGATTGAGTCTCAGAATGAGAAGATGGCAGGCAACGCCTTAAGGGTGCTTGGTGTAGCTTATGCAGCCACTGGTGAAGTTGAGGGCTGCGAAAAACCCCTTAATCTCTGTGATCTCTGCGAGCTTCCAACGGACAAGCAAAACTTTATATGGCTTGGACTGACCGGTATGATTGATCCTATAAGGAAAGGAGTAAAGGAACTCATTGCCTCTTATCATAGGGCTGGTATTGACACAATTATGATAACAGGAGATCAGGTGCCAACGGCATACTCTATTGGAAAGGAGTTGAATCTCAGTAGGGGCGAACAGTTGGAGATACTTGATTCTACCCATCTATCGGATATATCTCCTGAAATCCTTACGGCGCTTGCTCAGAAGGTGCATGTTTTTGCGAGAGTGAGTCCGGCTAATAAGCTTCAGATTGTGCAAGCCCTTCAGTCATCAGGCAGGATAGTGGCAATGACTGGCGATGGCATCAATGACGGACCTGCTTTAAAGGCTGCTGATATAGGCATTGCAATGGGACACACTGGAACAGATGTCGCAAGAGAGGTTGCCGATGTGGTGATAGAGGATGACAACCTTGAAACTATGATAATCAGCATCAGTCAGGGGAGAACAATTTATAATAACATAAGAAAGTCTGTGCGTTTTTTGCTCTCCACAAATATGAGCGAGATTATGGTCATGTTTGCTGCTATAACAGGAGGTTTAGGACAGCCCCTGAGTGCAATGCAGTTGTTATGGATTAATCTGCTCTCAGATATTGCACCTGGTCTTGCCCTCTCCATGGAGCAGCCTGAGGCTGATGTCATGCATATGGCTCCAAGAGATCCTTCGTTGCCCATTATAAATAAAGAGGATTTCAAGAGGATTGCCTTTGAGGCATCTACACTTACTGCAGGTTCAATGGCGGCTTACTTATATGGAATATCGAGATATGGAGTTGGTCAAAGGGCAAGCTCTTTGTCCTTCCTGTCTCTGACCCTTGCCCAGATACTCCACTCCTTAAGCAGCAGGTCTGAAAAACACTCAATCCTTCAAAGCAATGCTATGGCAGAGAATAAATACATCAATTGGGCTGTAGGCGGGTCATTCCTACTTCAACTGCTTGCAATGGTAGTGCCTTCTATTAGGGGATTACTTGGGATTGCGCCTCTAAGCCTACTTGATGGAGTGGTGATTGGAAGTTCTACAGTTCTACCCTTTATTATTAATGAGTCAACAAAGAGAAATAATAAAATTTCGGAGGCTCTATGAAAAAGGACTTTATATTCTCCTCTGAGTCGGTGACAGAGGGACATCCTGACAAGCTCTGCGATCAGATAAGCGATGCCATAGTTGATCACTTTTTGCAGCAGGATCCCTTTTCATCGGTGATTGCAGAATGTGCTGTTTCTACAGCAATAGTATTCATAGCGGCGCGATTTTCCTCTTCAGCACATATAGACTTCTCCAGCGTTGCAAGAAATGTGATCAATCAAGTTGGTTATGACAGACACGACTTCAGCAGCAAAACCTGCAGCATTGTCACAAGTCTCAAGGAATTGCCGCCAGATGACTATAGAGTATTTAATGAACGGGAAATGACCGAAGAGGAGATTGATTTAGTGCCCGTTAAGAATCAGGTGACAAGTTTTGGCTTCGCCTGCAACCAGACAACGGCAATGATGCCCTATCCAATCTGGTTAGCCCAGAAGCTTTCAAGGAAACTATCCTCTGTGAGGTTTCAAAAGATCCTGCCTTATCTTGCCCCGGACGGAAAGACACAGGTGGCCATTGAGTATAAATCCGGTGTTCCTTATAGGATATACAGCATTACCATTGTGGCAAGCCAGCACCAATCTGAAAGGCATGGGGGACCCTCAATAAACAAGCTTAGATCTGACATAAGGGATGGGGTGATAGATGCAGTCTTTGCTGATGAAGAATTAGTCCCTGACTCAAGTACAAAGATATTCATCAATCCTGAGGGCGCCTTTGTTACAGGAGGTCCCTCTGTTCATTCTGGATTGACTGGGAGAAAGAACGCTATTGATACCTATGGAGAATACTCCCGTCATAGCGGTGCTGCGCTAAGTGGTAAGGATCCCACGAGGATTGACAGGGTAGGCGCCTATGCAGCACGTTATGCTGCAAAGAATGTGATTGCCGCTGGACTTGCAGAACAGTGTGAGGTCCAGCTTAGCTACTCTATAGGGCAGTCAAGACCTGTGAGCATTCAGGTTGAGACCTTTGGAACTGGAAAGATATCTGACGAAACTATAGCCTCTATAATTGAAAGGCACTTTGACTTTAGGATAGCTGGCATACTGAGACAGTTTAACCTGCGATACCTGCCCCTTCAGATAAAGGGCGGGTTCTTCAGGAAGCTTGCTTCCTATGGGCATGTAGGGCGCATGGACATTGGGCTGCCCTGGGAACAGACTGACAAGGCACAACTGCTCGCATAGGGGCATAGATTAATAATAAAACAGGGTCTCCTAAGAACTCTGGTTTGTCAACGAGAGGTCGTTCATGACTTTTTTAAGGAGATTTCTAAGGTTTATTTAAGAGGGGTTACTGTTAAAATCCTTCATTCGCTGTTGCTGTTTAATTAGGTCATAAAACAGGGAATCTATTAACCCCAAAAGAGATTTGTACTTGCCTCCATAACTCTTTGACTTGGAAAATAATGAATCTCGCAGTGTTCTTATTTCGTCATTCTCTACATGAACATAGGTTAAATGAGATCTCATCATTTCCTGGCGCTCAAGAAACAAGAGCCTCTTGAGGTCCTCGAGAAAAGGGCAGAGGCTTGATTGAATTACTGATAATTGGGAAGCATATCTTTCGGCTTCCCTTGAGGTTTTAATAAGACCACAGAGTTCTTTTACAATAACATAAAGATTGCAGCATTCAAGACCCCTTATCCCTCTTCGCCACTGCAGGATCATAGGATTCCGCCAGAACCAAAGGAAGTTTTCTATACCGAAGGAAATTAATTCCTCAACTAAATTTTCAAGTCTGTCAACCTCTGGGATACTGTTGTAAAACCTGAGGTGTTGGGGCAAATCTTCAATTTCATCGCTTATCCCGGCATAATTCCATAGGTTTTTTAATACCCGATGTCCGTTATTATCCTCAGGGGTATCAAAATGTATAAGGGACAATAAAACCTTACCCTTTCCATAGTAACCCTCAAGAAATAGCGGGCTACCTTTAAGTCTTGAGGGATCTAAGTTAATGCCATAATGTCTCTCAAATTCTTCCCATTGACCGTATCGTCGTACTGCTCCTACTGATAGATCTGCACTGAAAGAGTCATCGAAGACCTCTTTATAGGAGGCAAGGATTGAGACACTATCTGGCTCTGGAATAAATTGTGAGGGCCACCAAACATGAAATAGTCCATCCTTTATACCCTCAAAGATTGCGTGACCTGAGGTCGCCGCCAATACCCTGCCGCTAAGGCTCGGCACTCTTTGCGCTGTAGGCATCCTTTTAACATTTAGTAGTCCAATGCCGTCCTTTGAGGCAAGTCCAGCCCCTCCACACAAACCAATGTATGTGCCTCCAGAGCTTACAAATTCTTTTATAGCCCTAATACCTGACTCTCCAATTGCCTTGATCTTGTTAGATGCCCAACCACCAGGTACATAAAGGAGGTTGTATCTATCTGAGAGAGAATTATTCAATTCCTGAGATTTGATAATCTCAAAGGGTAGGCGGCATCCATAAAGTGCCTTCATTGACATAATGCCCCATATATATGATTCATCCCATAATAGTGCGGCTGTCTTTTTCATCTTAATCCTTTTTGTACTGGTAGCCTCTGGGTGTAATTATGTAGTTGTTCCATACATAGCTCTGAGAGTTGCCTATAATTACCGTAGTCTGCATGTCGATCTCATGATTGAGCATTTCCTTCAGGTTGGTGATTATTATATCCTCATTCTCGCGCATAGCCCCTTTCACAATACCTACAGGTGTATCAGGATGCCTATGTTTAGCAATTATATCCCTTGCCCTATTTATATGCTCTGCCCTTCCTTTGCTTTTGGGATTGTATAGTACAATTACAAAGTCGGCCTCTGCGGCGTTGTTTATCCTCTTTTCAATCACTTCCCATCTTGTAAGACGATCAGACAGGCTTATCGATGCAAAGTCATGCATCAAAGGGGCCCCAAGCCTTGAGGCACAAGCATTGAGGGCTGACAAACCAGGTATTATCTCTGTCTCTAACTCTGAAGGCTCAATCAAAAAAGACTTTCCTGAGTCCTCGGCATCTTTTAATAGCTCTAATACAAGTCCTGCCATTGCATAAATACCTGGGTCGCCTCCGCTGACTACCGCAACATTTTTGCCTGAGAGCGCCATCTCTACTGCCTTAGCGCATCTCTGTCTCTCTTCGGTCATGCCTGTGGAGAAGATTACCTTTTCATTTATCAGGGGCTTTATCTGTTCAATGTATGTGTCATAGCCAACAATAATCTCTGCCTCCTGTAGAGTCCTCTTTGCCTGAGCTGTCATATAGTCAGGAAGACCTGGTCCTGTTCCTATCACTGACAGTTTAGAAATACAGGGTGTTAGTGTGTTGGTTTGAGCAATTGCAATGGTCAAATTGCCAGATTTGACCTTGTTGACGATGAGTTCCCCGTTCTTTGAGGCGAGCAGCGCTGCCGGTTCAGCCACAGCCTGTGCACCGGTTGCCCTTTTTGCTGCCTCAGAGACCGATACATTCTTAACATCATTAAGTCTGGAGGCAGGAAATCCCACTAAGGGAACGCCCATCTTCTTTGCAAGGTTCTTTAAGCCCTCTTCTTTTGTCTTGATATCAATGGTTGCAAACTTCGCAATTGAAAGCACACTGAGGTTGGCGTCACTAAAGACCCTCTTAATTGCCTCTTCAATCTCATCTATGGTAGTGCCTTTATTGCAGCCTATGCCTACATAGAGATTTTTTGGGCGGGCAATAAGCTGATCCCTTACTTTGCATCCACAGAGATTAAGTGATGCCTTGTTTGTGATTAGTAAATCTGCAAAGGGGGGGTCTACTAAGAGATAGTCCTCTGGCAAATCAATCTTTAAAGGGTTATCAATAAATACACGCAAGGCTCCATTGTTTATAAATCTTGTAGTAACCTTAGGAATAAGATAAGGGTTCTCTATAAGTAAGTGCTTTTCCTTTGCCCAGAGGTCAGGTGCTGTTAAGTGGTTAATATCGGTAGATGTTGTCAGTACAGGTTCTGCATTTATCGCCTTAGCAGTCCTCTCTGCCAATTCATTTGCGCCTCCAAGGTGACCACTCAAGAGACTAATCACATATTTCCCCGCTTCATCTACTATCACCACTGGGGGATCGTTTTTTTTATTATCTAAAAGAGGCGCTATGGTTCTTGTGACTATCCCAGCTGCCATAACAAAAATAAGTTGACTATGATCCTCCCATGCCCTTTTTACGGCCCCTTGATTAAATCTCACTATTTCTGTATCCTTCAGATGGTTTTTGATCCTTTCTGCGGTTCTCAGGGCGCCTTCGGTAATATAAAAGACAGCAATTGACACCTTATTCCTCCATAAAAAAGATTTACAATTTAATTAGCTATAATGTGCCTTAATGGGCACAGGGATTATAAATAAATTATCTATGCTGTATAATAACACCTATGAAAAGGGATAGGAAAACTTTTTATAAAAGTGCGATAATTCTCTCTTTCATTACAATAGCTTACAATATATTAGAGGGGATAATATCGGTATATTTTGGTATAGAGGATGAAACCATATCGCTCCTTGGATTTGGTATTGATTCTTTTGTGGAGGTAATATCAGGAGTAGGAATTTTGCACATGGTATTGCGCATGAGAGATACAGATGTTGCTGAGTAGGACAGGTTTGAACGTAGGGCGCTACTTATAACTGGAACAGCCTTCTTTATCCTATCTGCAGGGCTTGTTATAAGTGCATCATACAACTTATATGCAGGGCATAGGCCTGAAACTACCTTCTGGGGGATTGTAATATCCCTTGTATCTATCTTAACTATGTCTTTTCTTATCCATTTTAAGCTCAAGGTCGCAAGATAACATGGCTCTCAAGCCCTTGAGGCCGATGCAAAGTGCACAAAGACATGTCTGTATCTTTCGCTTGTTTTGCTTGCAGCCAGTATAGGCTATGAAATAACTGGTATTGGGGGTATAGACTCCCTTGGCGCTGCTTGTATAGCATGGTTTGCTTATAAAGAGGCAAGGGAGTCTTTTAATAAGGCAAAGGGTATGTCCTGTGGATGTTTAGAAATATCTTACAAGAAAACAAGGATTGAAAGTCTTTTAATAAGGCAAAGGGTATGTCCTGTGGATGTAGCAATCAGTAAGGATTGAGAATAAGGATGTACTTTAGAGAAAACAGAATCGACCTCAAAGTTTTACTTGCCTATTTTTACCCCTATGGTTCACCTGACTGTATAATAAAGGGGATATGTGAGGGTCTCATTATTGACCATAAAGGAAACCCTGATTTCCCATTGGCCAAAGTCAGGAATGTCTAAAATGGTGCCGTATTTCCCATCGGGCTGTAATTTTGCTTCATAACTCCAATCAAAACGGGTTGTGGTTGGTTTTGTTATAGTAACCACTGCAGAGTCAATAGCATAGGCTTTTTCATTATTTTGTTTTATAGCAAATAGAAATAGATTACGTCCTTTACTAAGGACTTTGTTATCAGGTATCACATTAAAAGAATCCTTTAATGTCCTTTGCTTTGTTTCCGTTAAAGGTGATTTAACCTTAGGTTTCTCTGTCTTAGTAGATTCAGGTGAGTCTGTTAAAACAAAAAATATAGCGATTACAACAACTACTACCATAAATGGTATTGATATTAAAATTGCCTTCATCGAAGCTTTTCCTCCAGGAATGACTTATCATATCTGTGATGTTATGGCTTCTATTATTAAATAAAATATAATTATTACATTGATTGGCAAATGCTAACATCACCTTTCGTTACTTTTGCAGTTTCATTGATAAAAAATCATAGGTTTGTTAATCCTTCTCGGATTGCATATTTAGTGAGTTCTGCGATGCTGTGTATGTCCAGGCGGTTCATTATATTTGTTCTATGGGTTTCTACGGTTTTAACGCTTAGATGCAAGCGAAAGGCTATCTCCTTTACATTCATGCCTTCTGCTAGGAGTTGGAGCACCTCTCGTTCCCTTTCTGAGAGCACTGAGAAGACATTGGCCTCAGAAGTTGCAGATTTTTTTAAATAGTTTTCTACAATAACACCAGTTACGGAGGGGCTGATATATAGCTTCCCTGATGACACGGTATTGATTGCGGTGATAAGCTCCTCAAAGGCACAGTCCTTAAGGAGGTATGCAGAGGCGCCAGCCTTTAGCATCTCAGATACAAACCTTTTATCGGAGTGCATAGAGAGCGCTATTATCTTTATAGAAGGAGCTTCACTTAATATCTGACGAGTTGCCTCTATGCCGTTTAGCAGAGGGAGTCCAATATCCATAATAACCATATCAGGCATTAGTTCTTTGGCGAGTCTAACAGCACTGCGTCCATCCTCTGCCTCCTGAAGTACCTCAATATGGCCATGTCTCTCCAACAGGATGCGCAGCCCATCTCTCATAATCTTGTGGTCCTCTGCTATAATTGTCCTTATCAAAGTTCTTATTTGCCCTTTGAGTTTATTTCAAGTGGAAAGGTCAAGGTAACTAAAGCCCCTTCCCCTATCTTGCTATCTATGTTTATGTCTCCACCTATGTGCTTTAACCGTTCTCTGATGCTAAATAAACCAAAGGTGTTTGACCTATTAACTAATTCTGGCATAAAGCCAGACCCATTATCAGAAACCCTTATCTGGGCATAATCTTCTTTTTTTATAAGCCTTACTGAAACCATGTCTGGATTCCCGTGCTTTATTGCATTTATACATAATTCCCTTGTAGCCCTAAACATCATTATACTAATGTTCGTATCAATCGTCTTTATGTCTCCCTGGGAATTGAATTGGAAGGTTATATTGTAATCCCTCTGCATCTTCTCACAAAGCCACTCAAGGGCAGCCTCAAAACCTAACTCATAAAGCACAGGGGGGCTTAGTTCAAAGGTCAGATTTTTAGTGAATACGATAGCCTTTTCAACAATACTTCTCATTGAAGAGATATCTCTTAATATGCACTCTTCTGTTATTGAGTCTTTTAGCACCCCAAGACGGATCTTTAATATGGCTAAGAGTTGACCTATATGGTCATGTAGGTTAGCTGCTATAATTCTACGCTCACGTTCTTCGGTTAGGGATAATTCATAGGCCATCAACCTCAACTGCTCTTGATAGTTATTGAGGGCTCGTTCAGTCTGCTTCCTCTCTGTAATATCCCTCTGGGTGGATATGAAGTGAGTTATCTTGCCTTTTTCGTCCCTTATTGGGGATATTTGCCACTCCAAATCAAACTTTGTGCCGTCTTTTCTTGTTGCGAGGGTTTCAAATTGGAATGTCTTGACCTTTGAATGGGGGCTTTCAAGCTTAAACCACTCAGTGCTGTCTGTTTTAGGCCCTTGAAGTATTACTGACAACCTCCCAATTACATCCTCTGCAGTGTAGCCTGTAATCTTTGTAAAAGACTCGTTTACAAATACTATTCTGGAACTGAAATCCTCTGGTCTTGCAGTGGTAATAATAATAGAATCCTTTGTCTGTTGTATTGCTGATTCAAGGAGTCGGAGTCTTTCCTCTGTAACCTTTCGTTCGGTGATGTTGTTGAAGAAGACTAACGCTGCAGGTCTGCCCATCCAGCTAATAAGCACAGAGTTCAATTCAATCCATTTTGTGCATCCTTCTCTGTCAATAATTCTGCATGAATAGATGTTAGGCACATTGTATCCCTTCAATCGTTTAAGATATCTCTCTACGATCAGGTCCCTGTCTTCGGGATGGAATATCTCAAAGAATGGACGCTCCATTATTGTCTTTTCATCATAGCCTGTTATCTTCAGCGCCTTAGGATTGCCAAATTTTATAAAATTGTCCTGTATAACAATTATACCCTCGTTAGCATTTTCAACAAGGAGACGGTATTTTTCCTGTGATTTTCTCAACACTGTATGAACCCATTTTCTCTCATCAATCTCCCGTTGAAGCTCAATATTTGCCCTCTGTAATTCTGCAGTTCTTATTTGGACCTTTTGCTCGAGCTCTGTTCTGCTCTTTTCAAGAAGGGTCTCTTTGAGTTTGAGTTCTGTTATATCATTGCCAACCCACAGGATCTCCGAAGGAGTACCTTTTTCATCTAACACTGCCTTAGCCGTCCATGCTATCCATACGACCTCTCTGTTCTTCTTAATGCTCGCAAGCTCTATAACTGACCGATGATGTCTTAATTTGCATATTCCCCTTAAGAGATTCATAAAGGTGTCTCTATTTGCTTTATTGTCTTGTAGTATGGTGTATAAAACCTCCTTGCCAAGGATCTCTGTTTCACTGTAACCCAGAAAGCCCTGGGCAAAGGTGTTGAAGAAGGTTATGGTGCCCTTTGTATCTGTCCTCATTATTACGCTGCTGACATTTTCAACAATGTCCTGATACCTTGCCTGAGTTTCTTTGAGAATCCTGCTCATTTCTTGCTGGTTAGTGATGTCTTGTAGGATGCATATCATTCCTCTGTATTTGCCCCTTGTTTTTCTTGGAATGAACCATCCTGACTGATAGGTCTGTTTGCCTGCAGGTGTCATTACGGGTATTGATGAGAAGTACACCGGAGTGAGGGTTTTTTTTGCCTCGATAAAGTGATCCATAAAAGAATCTGTGACCGAGTCTTTGGAGGACTCTGATATGTTATAGCCGAGGAGTTTTTGCTTTGTAATCCCTGCTATCATCTCCATGCCCTTATTGGCAAAACAAATTCTATCAGCGCTGTCAGTAACCCACACACCACAGGGAATGCCGTGTATAATATTTTCATAAAAGCTTTTTATCTCTGAGATCTCTTTGCGGATACTGCGCAGGTCTTTATTTGTGGATGGAAACCCTGCCGCTTTAGATGCAATCTCCAGAAGCCTTTTTCTAATGCTGATGCCTTGCATGAAAGCAATAAACTGGGCAGGTGAAAAGAGATAGGTAAATTCCCTCTCTGAGTTTTTTTAGTGGATTACAACCCATGAATCTTTCTGATAACTGAAAGTTCATTTTCTTTCATCAATGCTGCTGCCTAAACTAAGGGTTTCTTGTAAGAGTCCTATTAGATCTTGTATATCTGAAGCTTCCACCCCAGTCTCATAACTTATTTCCGAAGTCTCCATTGCCTCTAAAAGCAAAGCCCTAAAAATTCTATACTTAATGTTACCAGTCAACTGTTCAAACATGTAATAATCACAATAGTTAGTTGAGCCGTCAAGTCTGCAAATATGGACAACATAACCATGGTTTTCTTTGCGGTATAGGTCTAACTCAAACTCTTTGACGATAAGACTTCCACTCTCTACATAACTTTTGACCCTTGCCTTGAGGAGCATTTCAAGAACGATCGATGAACTGTTATCATCAAGGGCATTAGAGAAATCACTTACGGCTATCCTATCTGCATAGCCCTGAAAGAAATCTCTGTTAATTGCCATCGAGGGACTCCTGTTTTTCTATCAGTGTAATCAGCTCCTTGGAATCTGGGAAACGATTGCTTTTGAGCTTAGAAAACAATCTATTACCCTTTAGGGTTATCTCAAAGGAGCCAGTTACATGGGAATGTATCAACTCTGCCTTTATCCCTGTTGCTTGCTCAATTTCTCTTGCCAGGGCTGCAGCAATAGGACGGTAATTACAGGTTGCACAGTATTCAATGGAAAGTTTCAATTAAGATATGTACCCCTGAT
The DNA here is from genome assembly GCA_937949555.1 of uncultured bacterium. GTDB lineage: Bacteria > Nitrospirota > Thermodesulfovibrionia > Thermodesulfovibrionales > Dissulfurispiraceae > DUZI01. The sequence goes on from CALEDV010000020.1 coordinate 21,013, forward strand.
TGTCAAGATAGGATTAGTTTCTATATTATCTCAATTTTTTGAAAAACTCAAGAATATCTCAACTGCTAATTCTGTTTTTTAAGTGGAGATAATATTGCGATTTGATCAGCTATATAGATTGGGTTTAGTGTCCTCCTGCCTTAAGTATGCCAGAGGCTGCCAGTGCAAGCACCATAGTTTCAATGAACGCAAGGATACTGTAAATAATGTCCTTTTTCCTGATAAATATCGGAATTATCCTTGCATAACAAACAATAGTAATCCCTGCGAGAAAGGCTATCCCTACAAAGTTCAGAAAATCGCTCTTGTTGATTCTGTAAATCCATGACCAGCCGGTGTCTATTTTTGTTATTTTAAGGTAATCGTGCACAGACATTGACCAGTACTTTGAGAGGTCCTCCACAGGCACATGCACTGGAAGTAAACCAAGTACATAGATAATGAAGGTGACAACAAGCATCAATAAACCAATCTTCATGCCATAATTAAGCAGTGTTGCATAGGCAATCTGTTCTTCTGTGGCTTTTAATCTTCCTGACATTATTAACGACCTCCTTTTGTTGTCTTAATTAATTCCATATTCCCAGTCCTTTTAGTAATGCCCTCGCACCAGCAAATAACAAAAGCCCTATTACTATATACCTTATAGCAGCAGGTTTAGCCTTTGCGAGGATCCTTACACCTACAATAGAACCAAGCATTATGCCTATGATTGAAGGCACCACCATGATAGGCAGTACTGCACCGTTGTTTACATATATCCATGCAGCAGAGGTGTCAGTAATTGACAGAAGAAACTTACTTGTTGCTACAGAGACCTTCAGAGGCGCCCCCATCATGAGGTTAAGCACTGGTACATTCGCCCAGCCAGCGCCTAATCCAAACATGCCTGCCATAATTCCAATCAGTATGAATGTGGCAAGCGCCTGAGGTGTCCTGTGCACCTTCCAATTGACCTCCTGTCCAGTGGAGGGCTCATAATAGATTCCATTTATCCTCAGTGCTGTGGACAGGGCATCGGCCTTTGGCACCTCGGGGTATTCAGATTTTTTTGCAAAGATCATGATAACAACAATCCCAAGTATGGTTGCGCCTAAGGCGGTCTGGATTACATTGGCTGGAAGTGCAAGACCTATCATTGCGCCAATGATTGCACAAGTAGAGGCTATAAGGGCTACAGGCAATGCAAGCCTAAGGTCTGCCATGCCCTTTTTTAGAAGCCCAGGCCCTGCTGCAAGGGCGCCTGCAAGGGCTACAAGGAGACCTGCTCCTCTTACAAAGTCAAGATGGAAGGGGAAAAAACCTCCTATAATCGGAACGAATAAGACTCCGCCTCCAACACCGCCTAATACTGCCACAATCCCCATCACAAAGGTTACTACAAAGAGTATAAGGGGCCATGCCCACCATGGCATGGCAGAACTGACCTGCGTAACTGGTGTTGAGTCGGATGCATAGGTTGGCAGAAAAAATAAAAGGATCAAAAAAAGGGTTATAAGGGTGATTATTGTTTTAAGCATTATCTACCAACTCCTCCTCATCAGTATCTCCTGTATATGTTCCTCATTGAGCCTTTCAACGAATATAACCTTCTTTGCGGCAGCCTCACCTATCTTTTCCATTAATTTTGGTAGATCCACTGGTTTTTGAAGCAATTCTGCAGCTCCCTCTTTTATAGCCTGCACTCCTGTGTCAATGGTGGCATGACCAGTGAGCATTATGACCTGAATATCTGGGTTTATCTGTTTTAGCTTTTTAAGGGTCTCAATGCCGTCAAGCCCTGGCATTGCGTAGTCGAGTACAATCGCGTCATAGAAGGTATCCTTGGACTTTTCAACAGCCTCTTTGCCGCTTGTGGCGGTTTCAACGGTCATTCCCCTTGTGGTAAGTCTTTGAGAAAGGGTATTTACATAATCAACTTCATCATCTACAAGCAATACTTTAGTTGACATTTGAATCCTCCTATTCTTCTTTATTTATAATCTTCTGGGCAGTATCAAAGACACCCTCTTCGGCAAAGGCTGCGGCAAGCATTGCCCTTTCAATCTTTTCTGCGAAGGCCTCTTTTATCTTTGCTACAAGCAGGTCTATGTCCGCAGGTTTTTTTAGAAAATCGAAACCTCCCAATTGCCTTGCCTCTTCTTCATCCTTGTCGTTGCCGTGACCTGTGAGTATAATGACCTGAATATCCTTCTTCTTGCCTTTCTTGATCTCCCTTAGCACCTCAATGCCGTATAAACCAGGCATCTTCAGGTCAAGGACAATTACATCTGGATTGTTTTTTTTGACAAAATCAAGGGCTTCAGAGCCATTATAGACTACATCAACCAATAGATCCCTCATCCTTAACCTTTGGGCAAGGGTATCTACAAACACCTCTTCATCGTCCACAAGCAGTACCCGTATGTCCTTTTTGCTTTTCAAGTCTTCCCTCCCTTTGCTTTATTTAAAGTTAATACATATTCCTTTGGTCCAATCTTTACTTGTGCTGATACTACGCTGCAAGCCTCTTCAATGAGGGCTTCAGTGCAAATCATTAAATCATTGCTGCCATCCTTTAGTCCCTGTTCATATTTGAGTATTATCTGTATATTTGTATTGCTATCTGTAGTGATTACCTGAAGGGCGCCCTTATTTTCTATCTTCTCAATTATGCAAAAGAGGAGAAATTGTAGGATTGCTGGATGCCCCTCTATCGGTTGGATATTTTCGCTGTAGTCCTTAGCAACCTCAATCTCTCTTTGAATAAGATTCCTATTTAATAGGGTCAGCAGTTCATCAATAAGCTGATTTATAGAAAAGACAGAACTTTCATGGTCAAGCCTATGACAGAAACTGCTTAATAGGGCAAGGAAAGAAGAACTTTTAAGTGCTTGTTTATCAATGTTATTGAGGGGTTTTGATATCTCAATACCCTGTAATTTAGACCTCGAAAATTCAAGGGTGTCCATAATGAGTCCTGTGCTCTCACGAATGATGGCAAGATGGTTCCTGATATCATGGGTGCATATCGCTATCACTTTGCCTATGAACTGAAGATGTGCCCTATAGAGTTTGTCACTGTTCATGGATTTATTGCTTGGGATTGATTATATAATGTCTCGATTTTATCGAGCAGTTCCTCAATGTTTATAGGTTTTATCATAAACCCCTCAGCACCGTTTTCCAAGGCGTCCTTTACATTTTGTTGGCTTCCATGTCCTGTTATCATTAGTATCTTTGTCTTGGGGCTTATTTCCTTTATTGCCTTAATAGTGCTCATACCAAATCCTCCGGGCATACGTAGATCAAGCAAAACAATATCAGGTGGAGACTGCCTTATCTCAATCATTGCCTTTTCAACATCGTAAACGGCCTTTGCATCATAGTCTCTTATCAAGAGTCTTTCCGCAAGGGTAGAGCCAAATTCATCTTCATCGTCAACTATCAATATCTTTTTACTCACGGTATTAGCCTCCAAAGCTAAAATTGATATTTTTTAGCATCTTCTCTTGAATTTTTGTTTTTCAGTGGCAGCTCAACTGTAAACTTGGTTCCAATGCCAACCTTACTTTCTACCCTTATGTCACCACCTAACTTCTGCACAATCCCGTAGGTTATGGAAAGCCCTAAGCCTGTTCCTTTGCCCTTTTCCTTCGTGGTATAAAAGGGCTCAAAGATCTGTTTCAACTTATCTTCCTGTATCCCATGACCATTGTCTTGAATTGAAATGGAGATTGAATCTCCCCCAGAAAAGTCCACCTTTATTGAAATAATACCTTCGTCTTGAACTGCATCAATGGCATTGTTGATTATATTTAAAAACACCTGTTGGAGTTGTCCTCTATCGCTTTCAATTAGTGGCGCCTCATCGTTTAGTATCAACTCTAATTTGATGTCTCTGTAAGTGATCTCCTTTTCGAGAAATTGCAGGACATCCTTAATTAAGCTATTTATATCAATCATTTCCATATTAATATCCATCTGCCTTGCAAAACCTAATAGTCTGTGGGTAATAGTGCGACATCGGTTGACACTATCTGAAATAGCCGCTATTAAGCCTAAAAATTTATCTTTGTGAGGAGTAGCGCCTGATATATTAAGTATATCCTTCATTAAGCCAGCCTTTTCATTGATTATGGCAAGGGGATTGTTTATCTCATGGGCAACACCTGCAGCGAGCCTTCCTATAGAGGCAAGACGATTGGCATGTTCACTCTGAGCTATGGCATCTTCTCGGTTTTTCTCAGAGGTCTGAATCCAGTTGACCATCCTTCGGCTTATATTGAAATTTAGGATGATGCACATAACCATAACAGCAATAGTAAGATAAACCATTGTATAGTTGTGTCTCAGGAGGTCAATGATTTTGTCATGGGGTGAGTCACTTGTAACAATGACTAAATGCCAGTCCACATTTTCAAGTTTTTTGTGCCCAATAAAACCTTTTTTATTGGTTATTTCTCTAATCTCTATGGACTTATTTATTGACCTTCTGTCATCAATGACATCAAAGACTAACCTTTCCATTGACTTCCCGTAGAACCTTGTATCGGTTTGCAGTATATTCTGACTACTTATCAAGAAGGCATCCTCTGAACCCTTCAGTCCCATGGCTGCTATTCTGTTATTTAGGCTCTCCATGTTGATAGTTGCCCTAAGAATACAGAAGGTTGCCTTTGAGGGGATATATTTTTTTACAGCGATGGCAAAATGGGGGATATTTCTGTATCCAATGAAGACATCGCTTACATAGCGTCCCCTTGCAATGGTCTTTTCATACCATTCATGGGTTGCATAATTCTTGCCCTGAAGCTGAAAGGGTCCCGCATACACCTTCTGTATGCCTTTATCATCGATCACACCAAGGTCTACGAGTTCTCCAAACTCCCTTTTAAATAGGTGAAATATATTGTTAAGATTCTTTTGCTCTGACAGGGACTCATAGCTGTATGCAGAGGCAAGGAATTGAAGTCCAGAAAGCTTCTCGCTTATATAGTAATCCATAGACAGCGAGGTGGTCTCAATCTTTTCAGTAAATCTTATGGCGAAATCGTCTTTTGCTATGCCGTAGAGCCAAAGATATGCAATAACCGATACCATCAATAGCGGAGCACCTGCTATTGCCCCAATAATAAAGAACAGCTTTATCTTCAGGACTCTAAAGCGATTATTTCTGAAAGATTCTATTAGTTTTGTAATCGAAACCTGTTTCATGCAAATAACCTCTACTCTCATGCATATATTGTGCTAATTAATAACTAATTAATATGCCTTCTGTCTAACTAATAGCAGATTAAATCAAAAAATTTTAGAAATTATTTCAATGATACTCAAAAAGATGCAAAATAGTTTTGAAAAAATGAATAAAGTAGCAGTATTTTGACTGCATAAGATATGCAATTTCTTGCATAAACAGGGCTTCTGTTTTGAAAATATAATTAAGAGGATACAATTTAAAACCTTCTTTTAATAAAACTGTAATATTCCTGTAACCTTCTAAGGTCTATAATAAGCCATTAAGAATTAAATGGAGGAGCAAGTAATGTTATATTTTTCCATTGCAAGATGTCCCTATTTAAAAATAGATGTTGCTGGTGCTCTTTGTGAATCCGAGGGGCGGTTAATAAAAGATATAGAGCATGCAAACATCAAATTCTGTCTTTGTAGAAACTATGAACGGTGCGGTATATATCACATTTCTCTTGGAGAGGTAATAAGAAATTCTGACGCTGGGGTTGTGGCGGCAATTTAATATTCCTGTATAGGAGGTAATTCTAAATGAGCTATTATATCCATTCCATTCCTGGCCGTTTGAGAATCAAGAGTCTTAAGGTTAAGCAAAACCCCAGGGCCTCAGAGGAAATAAGGATGGCCTTAAGCAGCCTCCAGGGTCTGGGCACTGTGGAAATCAATAATATTACCGGAAGTATTCTTGTTAATTATAATCCTGGGGTTTTAAATTCAAAGGACATAACCTCTTTACTTGAGAGAAAAGGTTATTTTGACAGTTCAAAGGCGGTAACAAATGATACCTATATTAAGGAAAAGGTTACGGCGCTTGGCAACTTTGCCAGCAGGACAGTCTTTGGCTCTGTGGTAGAGAAGTCCTTAGAGGGTTCAGCGCTTGCCTATTTGGCAGTGTTAATATAAACTGCTTAGAATCCTCTCGATTTAATTAGATAGGAATAATACTTAGCAGCAGCAGTTGGTTTTCTCTCAAGGGTTTTAAAGTCAACCTGATACAATCCAAATCGTGCGTCAAGCCCCTCTAACCATTCGTAGTTGTCTATGAGAGACCAATAAAAATAACCCCTTATGTCGTAGCCTTCCTTGATACAATTTTCAATTACATCAAGGTGTTGTCTCATAAAGTCTATCTTTTTCTGGGCGTTTCTCGTAGCAATGCCATTTTCAGTAATATAAATAGGCACCCTTAGTACCGATGCCAATTTAATAACCTTCGCAAGTCCCCTTGGGTGTATCTCCCAACCCATGTCGGTGAGCCCTTTACCATCAAGGTCTCGATGTCTGAGTTCTACAGCCAGTTTTTTAAAGGGATTAAAACGGAGATGTATCCTTGTATAATAGTTTATGCCCATAAAATCTACCTTGCCGGCAATAGGTATTTCTATAAACGAGGTTTTTTGAAAGGGTAAGTCAACGGTTAGCTTGCCTGTATTTAATAGTTCAATAATTGAACTGTTGTAAAAACGTCTTGCAATATTAGAGAGCATTCTATCTAAGGGATTGTACCTGCACCAAGGTGAGAGAGCAGCCATATTATGGGCTATACTTACCATTGCATCCTCTCTTTGGGCATGTATTATGTCGTAAGCAATGCCATGGCTAATTAGTATATTCTCCAGCGCCTTTAGAGCAAACTTTGTATCACTAATACCAGGAGGCATACAACCCTCAAGGTAACCGCCAAGGAGTAGTACATAGGGTTCATTAAAGGTTATCCAATACCTTACCCCTTTTATATATGACACAACCTTCTCAACATAGGCGCTAAAAACCCTTGAGGAATCAGGTTCATGCCAGGGATACTTCTTGATGAACCAAAGGGGATGGGTGAAGTGATGCAGGGTCACAAAGGGCGTGATGCCTCGTTCAAGCAGTATGGAGACTATGTCCTGATAATGCTCAAGGGCAGAGGGATCCCAATAATTTTCACGGGGCTGAATCCTGCTCCATTCAATAGAAAAACGATAGGCATTGACACCGAGGTCGTTCAGAAGTCTCAGGTCTTCTCTATAGCATTTGTAGTGGTTTGTTATATCAGGTATGTCGCAAAGGATGTCATCCCAAGAGGTCCAATCGGCATAAGGCGAACCCTCAAGCTGAAAGGCTGAGGTCGCAACACCCCAGAGAAATCTATTCTTGCCCACCTTATCCCTGCAATCTTCTGTCTCTGACTATGGCAGATCTGCCCTGTTTTAATGAAAGAGCCTTTGCAGCCTTCTTTACCTCCGAGGCAATAGAAGCAAGCTCTGCATAGGAGTCTATCTTATAGACTTCTGTGCTGATTATGCCAACAGATAAAGACAGCAGCCTAAAGGTTTCTACATCTCCCTTTCTGTTTTTTGCTGTATAAACACCAGCCTTGTAATCATCGATGCCGTGAAACTCCACCTGTCTTTGCTCAAAAAGGGATACAATCGTATTGCAGGTATTTATCGATATAGTGGGATGTAGAATCATAATGAAGTCATCTCCGCCTATATGTCCAACAAAGGAGTTGTCTTTGGTGATGCTCTCAGTTACACTTTTTATTATATCCCCAAGGGTCCTTATAACATGATCGCCTCTTTCAAAGCCGTAGTAATCATTGTAGGGTTTGAAATGATTTATATCAAAGTAGGCAACATCAAAGTGTATGTTCTGGATAATACGTTTTTCAATCTCCCTTTGTATTGCCTCATTGCCAGGCAGCCCTGTAAGTGGATTAGACCCCTTTGCAAGGGCAAGGCTTTTTTGGGTTATTGCATCAAGCAGTATGTTGATAGGCACTATTCCATGATACTTACCGTTTTTGGTCACAGCTATCTCGTCGTATAGATGCTCTGGTTTTCTGTTCTGAACCCTTTGAGAGACAACCTCCAGAGATTCATTTGCTTCGACGGTTAAGAACCGTGTTTCCATTACCTGCTTTGTTGTCTTATGGTAGTTTAAATGCATGCCATAACCGCACTTGCCTATCACATGATTCTCAATAAATCTTGTTCTGTAGATGATGCCTACGATTCTATCGTTATCTACCACTGGTTGACAACGGAGATTTGGGTCGTCAATGAGCTTGTTTAGCACACTTTTTACTGGGGTGTTTGAACTTATGGATTCCATCTTAATAGCTATATCACCAATATATTTTGTCTCAACACTGACCTCGCCACGGTTAATCGGAGTATTTATGGGATTGTCCTGTAGGTTAATTATATGTGATATGTCACAATGGATTGATGCCTGAGGTTTGCAAAGATAAAAACCTTGCAAGAAGTCTATTCCCATCTCTGATGTGGTATCAAGCTCTTCTTGCTGTTCAACACCTTCAGCTACTACCTTTATGCCCATTCTATGACAGGCAATGGTTATAGAGTCTACAACATTATATTTGATTATAGCTTTGTCTATGTTGGAGATGAAGTGTCGGTCTATCTTGACAAAATCAGGCTCTATGAGAGACAGCATCTTCAAGCCTCCATAGCCTGCTCCGAAATCATCGATTGCTATTTTATAACCAGAATCCTTATACATGTTGATTATTTTTCTGAAGGCATCAAAGTTGTTTACCATGCTCTCTTCTGTTATTTCAAATACTACCATATTCCTGTTAAGTCCCCAGTTGCTGACTATCTCGTTTGTTATCCCAATACAATAAGAGGAATCACAGATAGTGTAAGGTGACATATTGATGAATAAGTGTCTCCCGCTTCCGTTGATTCCTTGGAGCACTGCCTCTTTTATGGCATTTGAACAACAGGCAATGTCAAGGTTTGTAAGAACTCCGCAATCCTTTGCGCTTTGAAATAGCTCGTATATAGAACTGAAATGTTCCTCTTGCTTTACCCTTGCAAGTGCCTCAAAACCAAAAACAGTCAACGAACTGGAAGATAATATGGGCTGAAAGTGAACAGTAAGTTGGTCATTGTCAATGAGGTCAAGTATCTTATCTCTTTTATGAGGCTCTCCTTTTTTGTGTTTAACGCCCATTTTTATTGTGTCAAACTCCCACTTTATGCGCACTGGTGCTGTTCCTCTAATCATTTTTTGTCCTCCAAAAGTCTAATTATCTCTTCCCTTGTAGCAAGGGAGTCGAGAAACGTTTCAATGTCAATCCTTGAAGGGTCATAATTAATAACCACATTGCCAGTAAGGGGGTTAGGGCTTACATCTTTAATCCCCTCTGGCAGCTCAATAGACGCAAGGCCATATAACTTTTTTATAGAAATCTTTTTTAGAGCTGGTATGTGGACCTTTATACGACCCTTGATATGGTGTTTAATAGCATAGCTAATCATATGATTTTTTACCCTTCCATATCATATCATGGGATTATTACAGACCTGTTAAATAGATATGAAGTTATAAAAAGACCAAAACAGCCATAGGGATAGGCCTGTTTTAAGCAGAGGTCCAGTTTTGAGTGTTCAAGGGCGCCCAGACTCAACTAAGGATTCAAGCCCTTCAGGCTCCTTAAGGCCCATTGTCAATTGTACTTTGCCTCAACTTTACCGCTACAACAGTGTCATTTAAATACTTATTATCGAGGCCTTCAGGGGAAGGTGTATTTTTATATAGCCTTAGGGTATATTTAATGCTTGATTTATGAATACCCTTAGATACAATTCCTTTGGTGATTACCTAAAGAAGACCTTTGGATTACCAGTTTATAAGGTCAATGTGGATGCAGGTTTTACCTGTCCAAACAGGGATGGCACCCTTGGGACAGGGGGTTGTATATACTGTAACAACGATAGCTTTAGGCCCTCAGGTTGCAAACCCCATATGAGCTTATCAGAACAGATAAGAAATGGGATAAGGTATGTCTCTGCAAGATACGGGGCTAAGAGGTTTCTTGTCTATTTCCAACCCTATACAAACACCTATGCCAGCGTGGATGAACTTGAAAGACTTTATAGAGAGGCCCTTAGGGAGCCCTTTGTAATAGGACTTGCCATTGGTACAAGACCTGACTGTATCGATGAAGAGAAATTGGATCTCCTTGAAGATATATCAAGGGATAGGTTTGTGTTAGTTGAATACGGTCTTCAATCTGTGTATGATAAAACCCTTGAGTTTATAAACCGCGGACATGACTACAAGGCATTCCTTGATGCCCTCTACAAGACTGTTAATAGAGGCATACAGGCAGGAGCCCACATAATTGTAGGGTTCCCCACGGAGACGATTCAGGAGATGCTCTATATGGCATCAGTTGTATCTGATTTGCCCTTGGGATTTCTTAAGATACATCAACTACAGGTTGTCAAAGGTACTGTCCTTGCGGAGAGATATGAGAAGGAGCCTTTTTATACCTTCTCCTATGAGGAGTATCTTAATTTTATTGTAGAGTTTATCGAACATCTTTCGCCTGGTATTGTTATACAAAGGCTCTTTGCCACAGCACCTGCTGATATACTAATTGCGCCGTGCTGGGATAGGAGCAGGCAACAGATAACGACTGACATCCAAAGGATATTAGAGGAGCGAGATGCTTTCCAAGGTTCTAAGTGCCTATGTAATAGGTGTTGATGCACATGTCATAGATGTAGAGGTTGATATCACCTCTCTCGGTCTGCCCCATTTCTCCGTAGTAGGTCTGCCTGATGCTGCGGTCAAGGAGAGTAGAGACAGGATAAGACCAGCACTGAAGAATGTCGGATTCAATTTTCCCTTAAAGAAAATAACCGTTAACCTTGCGCCGGCGGATTTAAAAAAAGAGGGCTCATCCTTTGACCTGCCCATAGCAATCGGGATTATAGCCTCAGAGGGGTTGCTTGAGCAATCGGATATAGAGGGTTACATGATAACAGGAGAGCTCTCACTGGATGGGGCTATTAAACCTGTCAGGGGGATACTACCTATGGCCATAGAGGCAAAGAAGAGGGGTTTAAGAGGGTTTATAGTGCCCTTTGAAAATGGCAATGAGGCAGCTATTGTTAAGGGGATAAGGGTATTTGCAGTGAAGAGTCTCCCAGAGGCGATTGAGTTTCTTAAGGGAATAAGGGACATCAAGCCTTTGACTGTGGACATCCAAGACTTGATGCAGCAGCACTCCCTCTATGAAGAAGACTTCTCGGAGGTAAAGGGACAGGAGCATGCAAAAAGGGCTCTGGAGGTTGCGGCTACAGGCTCACACAATGTCTTGATGGTTGGTTCCCCAGGCAGTGGTAAGACAATGCTTGCAAAGAGGCTGCCTACTATACTGCCTCCTATGACCTTTGAGGAGGCCATTGAGGCCACTAAGATACACAGTGTTGCGGGGCTTCTGAGCGATGGTGTGCCATTACTTGCCAAGAGGCCAGTGAGGATGCCCCATCACACCATCTCTGATGTGGCGCTTATTGGCGGTGGTCAGATACCAAAACCGGGAGAGGTATCTTTGGCCCACTTTGGCATACTGTTTTTGGATGAACTCCCTGAGTTTAAGAGGAATGTGCTTGAGGTGCTAAGGCAACCTATAGAGAACGGGGTGGTTACTGTATCAAGGGCTGTGGCATCGGTTACTTATCCTGCCCAATTTGTCCTCGTTGGTGCAATGAATCCATGTCCATGTGGATTTTATGGGGATTCTCGCCATCAGTGCACTTGCTCCCCTGGGATTATTAGTAGATACAGGGCGCGTATATCTGGACCACTGCTTGATAGGATCGACCTGCATATAGATGTGCCTGCTGTGCCCTTAAAAGACCTCTCACAGGATCACTTAGGCGAGCGCTCAGAGGTCATTAGGGAAAGGGTTATTAAGGCAAGGAAGATACAGCTCCATCGATTCAAATCAGAGGGTATCTTCGCAAACGGGCAGATGAAGACCAGACATATCAAAAAGTACTGTAAGCTCACAGAAGAGGCCCATAATCTCTTAAACAAGGCTATGGATATGCTTGGTCTTAGTGCAAGGGCATACACGAGGATACTGAAGGTTGCAAGGACTATTGCAGACCTTGATAACAAAGAGAATATTGAGGGTGTTCATATAGGTGAGGCAATACAATACCGGAGTCTGGATAGGAACATGTTGGGGGGATGATGGCAAAGGAGGTTCTAACTTTTGGTTTCTCGCCCTGTCCAAACGATACCTATATGTTTTACGCCCTTACAAAGGGAATACTCGAACAAGGCGGCTTGAGGCTCAGATTTACCATTGAAGATGTGGAGACCCTGAATCATCTTGCCCTTGAAAGGGGCCTTGATATTTCAAAGGTGTCATGCCATGCCTACTGTTATTTAAAGGATGACTACCGTTTTCTAAGCTACGGGGCGGCCTTTGGTAAGGGTTGTGGCCCCATAGTTGTATCAAGGCAAGCCTTTGGCCATAAGACACTCTCGGGCCTTAAGGTATCTATACCAGGCAGATATACCACCGCAAATCTGCTCTGGCACCTTTATGCAGATAAACATGGTATAGACATAGGCGATATTGTGGTCATGCCCTTTGACCGTATTATGCCTGCTGTAAGGGATGGGCTTGTTGACATTGGTGTGGTGATACACGAGGGCAGGTTTACATACAGGGATTATGGCTTGCAAGAACTGGTGGATCTCGGCCAATGGTGGGAGGACGACACAGGCCTACCAATCCCCTTGGGTGGTATAGTAGCCCGAAAGGATATAGGTGAGGCTGCAATATCAACAATAGAGAGGCTTATTAGGGAAAGCATAGTTTACGCTGACAAACATGTCAATGAAGCAATGCCTTTCATAAAGGCTTATGCACAGGAGCTATCGGAGGATGTGATAAGGGACCATATAAGATTGTATGTAAATGATTATAGCAGGGGATTCACAGATCAGGCCCAGCGGGCCTTGCAAGAATTAATAAAAAGGAAAGAAGGAGTGAAAAAGGGATGGATAGAGCCTTAGAAGACTTTACAAGAGAGCCAAGGATAGCATACTTTTCAATGGAGATAGGGGTAAGGAGTGATATGCCCACCTATAGCGGAGGTCTCGGTGTGCTCGCTGGAGACACAATAAAATCCGCTGCTGACCTGAAGTTACCTGTTGTTGCGGTAACCCATCTGACAAAAAAGGGTTATTTCAAGCAAGAGATAGACGCCTACGGTAGACAGCATGAATTGCCTGAGGAATGGAACCCTGCGTCTTTTATGAAACAGCTTAGGGAGAAGGTGGTTGTAAGCATAGAGAATAGAGATGTATATGTGGGGGGATGGATTTATATAGTAAAGAGTGAGAGCGGAGGCAAGGTGCCCATCATATTTTTAGACACCGATCTGCCAGAAAATAGAGAGGAAGACAGGTTGATTACACAGTATCTCTATGGTGGCGATAGGGCATACCGTTTCAAACAGGAGATGGTGCTTGGTATTGGTGGCACAAGGTTGCTCGATGAGTTGGGATTTCAGATAAAGAAGTTTCACATGAATGAGGGGCACTCAAGCCTTCTGACTGTTGAGTTGCTAAGGCTCTTTAAAAAGGACATAGAGGAGGTATGGGACGAGAGATTGGTATGGAATGCCGAGAAGGTTAGGAGCCTTTGTGTCTTTACTACCCATACACCCGTAGAGGCTGGACATGACAAGTTTCACTATGACCTTGTCAACAGGTTGTTTACCGAGCCCGTGCCCATCAGTGTGCTACAGGAGTTTGGTGGTAAGGATATGCTTAACATGACCATGCTTGCCCTCAATCTTAGCAACTATATCAATGGCGTGGCAAAGAAGCATGGTGAGGTATCCCAGCACATGTTCCCTGGCTATGAGATACACGCTATAACAAATGGGGTTCACTCCTATACATGGACATCGGATCCCTTTAAAAAAATCTTTAACAAATATTTCCCAGGATGGGCCAATGAGCCTGCCATGCTCGTGAGGGTGGAGAGGATCCCCCAAGAGGAGATATGGGAGGCACACATGACTGCCAAGAGGCAACTCATTGACTATATAAACAGGGAAAATAAGGCTGGGTTCAATTATGATACCTTTACCATTGGTTTTGCGAGGAGGGCAACGGCATATAAGCGGGCAGACCTTCTATTCAAAGACATCGACAGGCTCTGCAGAATAGGGGAGGGTAGGCTTCAGATCGTCTATGCAGGCAAGGCACATCCCCATGATGAGCATGGCAAACAGCTAATACAGCGCATACATGAAATAAAGGAAAGGGTTAAGGACAAAATCAAGATAGCCTATGTAAAGAATTACAACATGGATGTAGCCCTGAAGATCGTATCAGGCGTAGATGTCTGGCTAAATAATCCCTTAAGACCCCTTGAGGCCTCAGGCACCAGTGGCATGAAGGCATCGCACAACGGAGTTCCCAACTTTAGCGTCCTTGATGGGTGGTGGATTGAGGGCCATATAGAAGGACACACAGGTTGGTCAATTGGCCCCCTCGATGTATCAGCAGACCCTGAAAAGGATGCCGACGACCTTTATTACAAGCTTGAGCATGTAATCTTGCCACTTTTTTACAAGGACAAAAAGGGTTGGATTAAGGTAATGCAAGACGCTATAGGCAAGAACGCGTACTTCTTCAACTCCCATCGCATGATGAGGAGGTATGTAACTGAGGCCTATAT
>CALEDV010000021.1 GCA_937949555.1 uncultured bacterium
TATTAATTATCTGTCACATTTCATTAGAGGAACAACAGTAGGTTTATAAGAAGTTGACATTATAACGGTTTAATTGGTTATAATTTCTAATCACAGGCGCGTAGCTCAGTGGGAGAGCGCTTCCTTGACGCGGAAGAGGTCTGGGGTTCAATCCCCCATGTGCCTACTTCATATAATCAATGAATTACCAGTATCACCCATTAAGCTTAACTCCCAAATTGTGCCAATTGGTTTTTCATTCATCACATCATCAAGTGTACTTAGAGCATTATCAAGGTGTCCTTGTGATCAATGGCTATACCTCAATGTCATCTTCAGTGATTTATGTCCTAAGAGCTTTGATACTGTGGTAATGTCCACTCCAACAAAACTGAGGTCCTATGTCAATAGTGAACACCAATTCCCTCTCTCCGCAATCCTCCTTTGATAGAACCTTTTCCCATAAGCAACGAAGGATAAACACCCCATCCTTGCCTGTCTCCTCTGCCCATTGTAAAAGACCTTGCCTGCCAGCCTGAAGCCCTTGACCACCAAAGAGGCAATCTTAATGTCATATTCAACGATTAAGAGCCTCATACAAACTTAGAATGCCCAATCATACAAGACATATGCTATTTTCCCTTTGGATTTATTTTAGAGCCTTATAGCCTCTGCAACAGTTTTTATTTCAACAAGCTCATTTTTAAGCTTGTTAAGCCCTTGCAGATATTTGGTAATCTCTACACTTGTTTTTTGTATATCTTCTGTGCTCTTATCCTGCTGTGCTAATCCCTTTTGCACAGCAATGCTAATGCCCTCAATGGTAGCCTCTATCCTCTGCAACATCTCCCATCGGAAATTAATCTTGCTTTTCTGAATCCGCTCTTCAAAGTCATTGCCAGCCCTGCCAAGTTGCAAATCCACAGCCCTTATGAGATAGTCTTTAGTTTTCTTGAGGATTATTTGGTCACCTATGAATTTTGGCAATGCAAGGGTCAGAGAGGAGGTGACTATCTCAATCCCTCCGGGTTGTTCTTTAAATTTGTAGTAAAAACTGGACTTTGTTGACCAAAAAGCCTCTGTCCTTATTGCCTCGTAGGGTATCTCAAAGAGGTCTGATGAAAACCTTAGCAGTGTGTCAACCACCTCCTCTGTCCTCACAACAAATCTCTTGCAGATAGACTCAAATGCCTTAGCAAGCTTATCGTCCTCCTTTGCCCGCCAGACACCAAAGGCTTGTCTTACATATTCAATAACAGATTGATCCAGTGCCGATTTAAGTTCCTTAGAGGGGAGTTTTTTTAGATGCACAAAGGCCTCCTCGAGATGTCTTTGTGCATTTTCAAGGAGTGTTTTTCTAAATTGTGTCATATCCTCATCAAGGACATCCCGTAAAAGTCTCTTGATTTCTCCATCCAGGAGTATATCAAAGTCCTGTTTTTCAATGAGAGATTCCTTTTGCTTTTCTTCAAAGAGGGCTGTCTTCTTTTTAAGTTCATCAAGGGGTATTGAAAGAGACTTGAGCTCAAGCTCCAATTGGAATTGTGCCTGAGATAGAAGCCTAAGAAGATTGTTTGCCACCGAAACAATCAAGATCTTGGCCTTATCTTCAAGGAGAAAACCATTTAGGACCTCAGAAAAGGCAGGGAGACCACTTTTCTTGAGCAATTCTTCAGATGCTGAACGTTTACCCTCAATGGCAAGCCTTGCAGAGATAGGGTAGATCTCTATATCCCTTGACATTACCTCTTTTAATACACCGATTGAAAAATCAATAGACTCCTGAAGGTCTTTGGCATCTAAATAGTCTGCCTTGTTGAGTAAGAAGAATATCTTGGTAGAGTAGTCCTTCACATCCTTTAAAAAATCAAGCTCTGCCTTACTCATTGGCTGGTCAACGGACAAAAGAAAGAGAGCCGCATCAGATTTTGGGAGATACTGGTAAGCCACATCAGTATTATGTTGATAGATGGAACCAACCCCTGGTGTATCAATGAGTCTTACACCATCTTTGAGATACTGTGATGGATAGGTAATCACTACCTCTTGGACATCCTTAATATTTTTGGGATTACCCTTTTCTGTCACATATTCAGAGAGACTTTGAGGTTCAATATCCATAGTATCACCATTATTGAATGAGACCGTAACCCTTAACTCCTGACCATACTTCAGTATAGTCACAATAGATGTAAGTGGCACCACCGCCACAGGCAATATATCAATGCCGAGCAAGGCATTAATTAGGCTTGTCTTACCTCGCTTGAATTGTCCTACCACTACAAGATTAAAGGAGTTGTTTAGTATTTTTTCATGCAGCTCTTCATAGGGAAAAGCCCTGATACTATAACTGCTATTGATTTCATCAAGGCATTTTAGGAGTCTGTCTCTTATTTCAGAATATGCCACTACCATAACCTGTCTTCTGTTTAATACCCCAATATTGTCAAAACTCTTAAAGCCCTCTTATGTATTGCCCTTTTTAAAAGGGTGATTGTGCATGTCGCTTATATTGACCATCAATCAATCACTTCACAATCGTTACAGTGCAAGGGGCATAGGTGGAGACCCTCTTTGAGACGGAGCCCACAAGCCAACTCTCTATCTTTGACTTGCCCCTTTGTCCCATGATAACCATATCGGCGCCTATTTCAGAGCAATATCTCACAACCTGATCTGCAGGATGTCCCACCCTTATCTCAGTTTTTATCTCGATGTTTTTTTCCTTTGCCCTTTGTCTTAGGTCTCTAAATAGGCCCTCATAATGCTCTGTGGCATTATCAATGTAGGCATCCATCTCAACAATATCCACTGGTTCTGGAGGCTGTGCAATGGAGATAACGGTTATCTCTGGGGACATGTCTGAACATCTCTTGGACAATTCCATGGCAAAGTCAAAGGCCTTGTAAGACTTTGGCGAGCCATCAAAGGCAACGAGTATCTTTTTAATCATCTTTGTCCTCCTTCTTGGGCAATAGGTATTTTGGAATAAAAAATGCGTTGGCTATCATCGTTGGCACCACTGCACTGGCAATGACAGCCACAATTAACAGAGAATATTGTTGTTGGTCAATTATCCCTTTTGTGAGACCGAAGAGCGCCGATATTGAGCCAAAGGTCAGTCCTGTGGACATAAGTAGGGTTGTGTAAATCCCCTCCTTTTGAGCATATTTGTAGAGCTTTGTAGTGGGATACACACCTATTATCTTTGTAATCATCTTTGACATAAAGAGGACAAAGAGGGCAACGGGGGCTGCAACTATCGCCTGCAAGGAGACATAAGAACCTGCCCTTATGAAATAAAAGGGTGTCAGGAGTCCAAAGGTAAGGGTCCTCAATCTTCTGATTAAAGTATGGTCTCTACCCACCGAACCAGCTAACAACATACCAAATACATAAGCAGGTAAGACAGCCTCACTTTCCGCCCATACAGCCAAGGCGCCAAGGACAAAAAGAACAGCAAGAAGATACTTTGCCTCAATCTCTGAGGGTCTATTGCCATATTTTTTAAGAAAAAAAATTGTAAATCTTGGTAAGAATAAAAAGACACAGAGACTTACCCCTACAAAAATCGCTGTCTTATAAGTAAAGGGTGCAAAGATAAGTCCAAGCGCCACCACTGTGCCCAGGTCTGTGATAAAACAGGCAGCAAGGACGGTCTTTCCAAATTCAGTCTTATTTAACCCTAATTCAAGCATCACTGCATAGACCACTGCCACCGAGGTGGTTGACAGGGCAACGCCTGCAAGCCAGCTCGCATCTGTTGTCCAATTCAAAAAGTAGTGGGCAGCCCATGTACAACCAAGAAAAGGGGCTAAAAAGGAGATGAACCCAATAGCTGTTGCCTCTTTCCATCTTGCCCTGAATACAACAGGGTCAATCTCAGCGCCTGCAAGGAAGGTAAGAATTATAGCCCCAGCCCCTGCAAGAAACTTGATCCAACCAATGTCAGAGCCTAAATTGGCATTTAATAGGGTGACTGCGACAAAAGCCGCAACAGTGCCTACCACAATCTCAGTGAGTGCATTGGCAATCCTAAACCAGGCAGATATTAGGGCTGCCAAAAGGGCAAGCCCAAGCCATAAACCAGCCGTCATCCAGAGTTCATGCATTAAGTCCCTCCTTTTAGCAGGCATAAAAAAACCCCTGCCCTCATTGGATTTATGAGCAGGAGTTATCAGCTTTTTAGTAAAAGCGGTTAAGGCGAACTCCATCGCCATTTAAAAAGTTTAAATAGTCTAATGAAAAGGCAGAGCGCAGGTCAACAAAAAAATAGCCCCAAATAAAGATTAAGCCTTAATATATTTGCTAAATACTGATAACTCTCCTTTCTCCCTTATCAGGTTTTCCCTAAGCGCAAATCAGGGAAATCCCGATTGTATTGTGCCTTAAAAAATGTAAAAGTATATGTAAAAAAATTAGGCATGGGTTTTTCTCAACAAAATAATCACTTTTAACCAAACCAAATCAAAAAAGGAGAAATAATATGACCTCAAAAGAAAGGGTAATGAAGTTTCTCAAAGGCGAAAAGGTTGTACCACCCCCGGTTTTTAGCGGGATGGGCAATGTTGTAACACCCGTGCTTGAAAAGCACAGGATCATCTTTTCAAAGTCCCACCGAGATCCAGTGCTCATGGCAAAGGCTGCTGGAGGCTCATATACAGACTTTGGCTTTGAATGTGCCGTAGTTCCCTTCGATCTCGGGGTAGAGGCCGAGGCATTGGGGGCAGAGATGAACTATTACGACGATGTGGAGGGACTGCTTTATCCCACAGTCAAGACAAAATGTGTCAAATATGCTGAGGATGTAAAGATGCCTGCTGACCTTGCCAATGCTGGCAGAATTCCTGTTGTTACAGGCGCCATTAAAGAGTTAAAGTCAAAACATGGAAATGAGATAGCCATAGGCGCCTATGTGCTTGGTCCTTTCACTATGGCTGGGCAGGTTATGGAACTTGACGAACTCTACGAAGAATCATTCCTTGACCCTGAAAGGATAGGCAAGATCCTAGAAAAACTCTCCGATGTAATCATCGAAGTATTTAAGGTGTACCGAGATGCTGGCGCTGATTACTTTATTCTCCGCGAGATGGGCGGCACCTCAGATGTGATGAGTCCAAAAAGCTTTAGGAGTCTTATCAAACCCCATGTAATAAGAATTATCTCTGAGATGCCCCGTCCGGCAATATTGCATATCTGCGGAGATACAAACGCCATTGTGCAGGACATGGCTGAGTGTGGGGCTGATGCAATAAGTGTTGATCAGAAAAACAACTTGACCGATACGAGACTCAAGATTGGTTCTGATGTGATATTGCTTGGCAATTTTGACCCTGTAAAGGTGCTCCACAGGGGCAAACCTGAGGATGTTGGCGAGGCAGTGCTTGAATGCCTCAGAAGCGGGGCAAATGCTGTATGGCCTGGCTGCGACCTCTGGCCAGAGGTGCCTGCTGAAAATATGACTGCCTATGTGTCAGCCCTTAAGTCGGTGCAGTGATGAAGATCATTCAGATAGCAGGTTATCTTGGTTCAGGCAAGACAAGCCTCATTGTCACCCTTGGGAGGTCCCTTGCGAGCGAAACTAATAAGGTCGCCATACTGGTCAATGAGGTTGGTGAGGTGCCTGTTGACGGTAAGGTTATTGAAGAGTTTGGGCTAACTGTCAAGGATATTGGGGGTGGATGCATCTGTTGTCAGGTGGCAGGCAATCTGCTATTAACCCTTAAATCCCTCTCCCAGAAGGTCAAGCCCGACATGGTGATCATTGAACCCACTGGAATGGCTGTGCCCAATTCAGTTAGAGATGTGGTCAAACCTGTGGCAGGCAAGCTTAACCTTACTATTGGTCCAACTATTGTGTTGCTTGATACCCTGAGGTTTGAGAAGTTGTTGGGATATGAGACTCTAAAGAGATTAGTGTCAACCCAACTCAAGGATGCCGATGTAATAGCCCTGAGCAAGGTTGATGCTGTGTCAGAGGAACAACGGAAAAAGGCACAGGATGCCGCAGCAGAAATAAATCCAGGGGCTAAGGTCATAGGATTGTCAACCTTCAGGGGGGATGGTCTTGATGAAATTATGCTGGCTATGAGGGAGATAACAATACCATGAGTGAAGAAATCAATGCACACCCTACAGATCACACCCATGAGGACATAAATGGTTATTGCGCTATCTATCTATTTCGGAGGGATATGTTACTCAGTGATAGAGAGATACAAGATTTTGCAAGAAGGCTGATGATTGAGGTATCAATGGAATGCCTAAAACGGGGTGCCCATGATGTAGGACATATCAAGGCACACCTTGAATATGGTAAAGGGGGATTCCTGTATGCCGATACACTTGGCGATGTATCGGATACCATGATAAGGGGCAGAGAGGGCGGCGATTCAAACTCCCTAAAGCTGGTTATAAACAGCATCATTGTAGAGCTTGAACCGTCTCTTATAAGAGATGCCACAGAGGAGGCCGTAGATAGGCTTTGCACCGAATATGGATTTAGCAAGGAGATACTGGAACAGGACCTTTACGACGCCGATGGGCATGATCACAATCAAGTATTGCCTGAGATATAAAAAATATCATCAGCAATAGGAAGCATTCCTCTAAGGGGTATTTACATCCTTATGAGTTTAAGACAGTGCGAAAAATATAACAACAAAGGGCAAATAAATTACAGGGGAAGGATGATAAAAGATGACTCGCAGCATTGAATCAGAGATTCAAGACTTTAAGATACAGAAGGAGCCATACTACCTACCTGTTAGCGATGAGATAGAGCTTTTTAATATAGCCTACAGTAACAAGCTGCCCCTTATGCTAAAGGGACCTACGGGCTGCGGCAAGACCCGATTCCTTTCTTATATGGCTTATAAATTGAACCTGCCGCTCATTACTATTGCATGCCATGAGGATTTGACAGCAAGCGATCTGGTTGGAAGATACCTGCTTGACGGATCCTCTACAAGGTGGCAGGACGGCCCCTTAACTATATCGGTTAGACACGGGGGAATATGCTATCTCGATGAGATAGTCGAGGCCCGAAAGGACACTACCGTAGTCATCCATCCTCTGACCGATGACAGACGGGTGCTCCCCATAGAAAAACGGGGCACCATCCTTGAGGCCTCTGACAACTTCATGATAGCCATATCCTACAACCCTGGCTATCAAACCGTTTTAAAGGATCTTAAACAGAGCACAAAACAGAGATTCATAACCATTGAGTTTGGTTACCCTCCTGCCAAGATTGAAGAGGACATCATAAGCCACGAGACAGGCATTGAGGGCAAGACTGCCGCAGATTTAAGAAAGATTGCTGAAAAGTTTAGGGCGCTAAAGGGAAGAGGACTTGATGAAGGAGTGAGCACAAGGCTTTTGATCTATGCAGCCATTCTTATAAGCAAAGGAGTTGAACCTCGAAGGGCATGTTCAGTGGCGCTTATTGATCCAATTACGGACGATCCGGAGATGCAGAAAGCCCTTCAGGAGGTCGTCTCCTCGGTGCTTTAAAATGGGCAAATCCCTATTAAACACTATATCTGAAAGGCTAATTCTTGAATCCAATGTCTTTGAAAAGGAAATAGACAGCCTCTTTGATGTTATCCATAAACAGTATTTCCTCGAGACATTGAATAATTTCATCCCCTTTGATAGCTCTCTTGCAAGGACTCTTGCAGTAGAAATAACACTGTGGTCTGGGTTTGAAGATAAAGACAATAGACAAAGAGCTATTGCTATCCTCTGTGAAATGAGCAAGGTCAAGTGGAGCGCTGCTGCCTCTGCTATAGGAGCGATTAGGGAGCTGCTTATAAACAATAATTCCTTAACCTTTGAAAATACGCTTGTTAAGTGGCTGTTAAGGGGTAAAGAGATCTCAGATATCGACCAGGATGTTGCCTCTGCCTATTTCAATGTAAGTGCTGAGGTCGCGAACCATCTTGGGATCGAGAGGATTGATCACTGGGCTGAACTTGGGCAGAGGATTGCAAAAAGGTCCTGGAAGACTGCCAGGGAATACTTCAGGACTACCCCAGAGGCTCTAAAGAGGATAGATGCAAGGGATATTGAGACATGGGCTCAGATAGGAATTACTCTTTTGGACCGTAGCCCTAAGATTAAAGCCTCCCATGGTGCCCATAGCCTTTTTGCCATAGGAGCCAAGGCAGGGAAGGACAGAACCGTGGATATTGCACTGGAGTACTTCAAGTCTTCCCCTCAAATACTTGCCAGGGTGTCAGTGCACCGACTCAAAGAATGGGCACTGCAAGGGCTTGACACGGTGGACAGTGACGGGGATAAGGGGATTTCCTTCTTTTCTATGCAGTCTGGAAGAAGCAGGCAACAATTAGAGGAGCTCATAAGAGGCATTGAGCTAAAAAATATCCATGGCTTGCTGAATGCCTATATCCAAGCCATGTTTGGCAGGAGGATAATGATAAGGCCCTCCTCAGTGTTTTACAAAAACCTGCATGGATTGGGCAGATTCTTTTCTGTAACTGACGGAGAAAGGATATTCCTCCCTCCAAGGATAAACATATTTGTGGAAGAAGAGATAAACCTAAAGGCTTATAAGTGGTTTCTATCCCATGAGACTGGTCACATAATATACGGAACCTTCAGCCTTAGTCCTGAGGAAATAAGACTAATGCCAGAGCTCTCCGTAAAGGGCATTGCCTTTAAGGTCTTTGAGTTTATTGAGGACGAAAGGATTGACTACAGACTGAGTCTTGACTATCCAGGTCTTGAGAAAGACAGAGGGATGCTTATAGAAAAGCACAAGCATAAACTCAAAGAGGGCAATATTGCTGCTTCATTCTTTGAGGCCGCAGGCGCAGGGTATCAATATGAAGGACAGGATGTCTTATTGCAAGTTTTTAGATCTGCTCTAAAACAGGTGCATACTGCCACCGCTGATGTAAGCGATTCACTTCGTCTTGCCATAGAGATCTGCTCAGAATATGCCCCCTATCTGGAGATGCTCCAAGCTGAACAGTTGCAACCACTCTTTTATAGAGGCGTAATAGATTACGAACTTTTAAGGGAGGCAAAAGTTCAGACGCAGCAATTAGTGGAAAGGCTATTTGTAACCCTTGAGGATGAGGACAACCCACCCTCACGGGAGGATATCAAAGAGGCACTTCTGAGGATTGAAGAGGGATGGGGAAGCGTATCCGAAGAGGTTATATATCGCAATACCCCTGAGGATATTTTTGATCAGGTCAAGGCAACTCTTGCGGAGATGGAGGAAGAAAAGAGATTGAGACGATCCGTCTTTTATGACGAATGGGATATGAAGCTAAAGGATTATAAAAAGGAATGGTGCAGGGTAAGAGAGATAGACATGCCAGAGCACGATGATAGGGTCTATCAAGGCATTACTCAAGAGTATCATGGACTTATAAGCCTTCTAAAAGGGCATTTCGGACTTTTAAGGCCAGACAGGACAAGGCGGTATTTCAGGGAGCAAAGGGGAGATGAAATAGACTTTGATGCCCTCATTGAGACCCTTGTGGATAGACACGCAGGCATAGCTCCTTCAGACAGGATATACATCAGAAGGGACAAGAGGGCAAGGGATGTCTCTGTGGCATTCCTTGCAGACATGAGCTTTTCAACAGGAGAGTTGCTTAGTTCAGGCAAGAGGATAATTGATGTAGAAAGGGAAGGGTTGGCTTTAATGGCAGAGGCCCTTGAGAGCATAGGCGATAGCTGGGCAATCTACGGGTTCTCTTCCAAATACCGAGAAAGGGTAGATTTCTATGTGATAAAGGATTTTAGGGAATCCTTTACCAATAATGTAAAGAGTCGTTTTGAGGGGATCAGGCCTATTGCCCTTACAAGACTTGGCGCTGCCATAAGACATGCTAACAGCCTGTTGAGCCGTCAGCATTCGCTGATAAGGCTCCTCATACTACTGTCAGACGGCAGACCCTATGACATAGACTATGGCGATATAGATTATTCAATTGAAGATACAAAGGCAGCGCTATGGGAGGGCAGAAGGCGCGGGATTAATTCATTTTGCATTACCGTTGATAAGGAGTCCTCTGAATATCTGCCCTATATGTATGGAGAGGCACACTATACATTGATAGACAATGTTGAATTACTGCCCATCAGTCTTCCACTGATATACAAAAAACTCACCACTTAAGGAGGGATTGAATATGGAAAAATGCTCCAAGTGCCACCAGGAGGCAGATTACATCTGCCCTGATTGCGGAGGCAAATTCTGTAGGGCGCATATGGAAAAGAGGTATGTAGGTCCAGACAGGGGGTTTAAGTCTCCTTTTATGTGTCCTTCCTGTTGGAAGAAAAAGGAAGTAAAACTCAATCAGGACATGATAAAGGCTAAGGAATATCAGCCTAAGACCTATGTTTACGGGAGGTGATTAAATGCCTGACAAGGGCGGCAGTATTCAAAGGTCATTAAAAGAGATAGAAGCCTTTGCACAATCCAAGGGCATTAGGGGGGCAAAGCTCTTTCCCGCCTCA
>CALEDV010000022.1 GCA_937949555.1 uncultured bacterium
CCTGATTATACCACATGCTTATCTGATTACATTATTGATTGGTTTTTGAACACTTGCTCTATCCTCTGAAGCTCTTCTTTTGTATTTACATTGATGTAGGTATCAGTAATTACAAAGGACTTCACAAGCCTGCCGTCATCAATGGCGCATTGGATAAGGTCTGGCAGCTCCTTTTCGTTTCTTATATGATGTATAGGCACACGGGGTATGTAGTTGACTATATCATATTTAAAGATGCAGTTACCCGTGCCCATCAATTCATTTATAGCCCGTTCGGGTTTCTCAATGAGCCTGTAGATCACATTGTCTTGCCCTTGGATGATGGCGTAGGTCTTTCTGACCTGAAGGGGGTCATCTTGCCTGATTATGCCGCAGCAGACAAACAGGTCTTCCTTTTTGAAGGCATCGAGCATCTCCTGATGCCTACCCCTTAGGATGATCTCATCGCCTAAGAATAAGAAGAAGTCCTTGCCCTCTAAATCTGGGATTGCCGTCTCAATGGCGCTGACAAGGCCCTTTCTCTCGTACTGGATCCTGTATCTGATTGGCTTGCCCTTATAGATGATCCCGTATCGGTTGATGATAGACTCTGCCTGATAGCCTACAATGATCACTATCTCCTGTATCTCATCGAGTGAGGATGCTACATCAAGGCTGTATTCGATCAAAGGCCTGCCAAGGACAGGGATGAGGCATTTATTCTTATCCTCTGATAGGTCTTCCATGCGTCTCCCCCTGCCCGCTGCCAGGATCAGTGCCTTCATAGATGCCCTCCCCTTAGGTTTATGAATGCCACCTCTGGGTCACAATTTATCCTTAGGGGTAGCCCAGTGTAACCGATCCCTGCTGTGACAAGCACTGGTGGTATGTCTTTGCCAATCCTATTTATACCAGCCTTAAACTGACTTCCACCAGGATTAACCAGTGCCCCAAGCCAGGGCAGCCTTATCTGTCCACCATGGGTGTGCCCTGCAAGGACAAATTGGGCCTTTGATAGTTGGTCTCGATCAAGGTGGTACAGACCTCTTGGGTTGTGGGTGAGTATTATCAGGGCATGGTCTTCAGCAACAGAGAATGTGGGATTTATCCTTTCATGCATCTCATCTCTCAAGCCATAAAGTGTAAGGTTCTCTGATAAAGGCACTGAACTATCCCTTAACACAGTCACCCCCCTTTGGGTCATAAAGGCCTCAACGGCCATAGCACCGCTTAGGATGTCGTGGTTACCTAATACTGCTATTACAGGGCAGACCTTCCTTAGCCCCTCTATAAAAGCCCCTATCTCCCAAAGGTCTGTGGAGTTATGGTCCACTATGTCACCACCAATTAAGATATAGTCAGGTTTTTGTTTGCTAATGATCAATTGGCTGTTTTCTGTAAGCCTCTGGGATAGGAAAAAACCTGCGTGCAGGTCTGATATAAAGGCAAGTTTCAGGGGCATTATTGGCCTGCTCAATGGTATTGTGTAATGCCTCACCTGGGGCATGTCTTCAGGCATGACAAGGGGCCTGATAAATACGCCTAAATTGATAAAACCCACTGAACTAATCGTAGCACCCTTGAGGAATTCCCTACGCAAGGGGTCAAAGGGGACTACTGGGTTGTCTGACTTTTTAAAGACCAGGTCCTTGATATGCCTTATTGCCTCATATATCCCCAGCAGACAAAGGGTAGGATTGATAAACCAGAGGTAGGCAAAGAGCACCACTACTTGCCACTTGCTTACCCCTGTATGCCCTATACCCTCTATTGGCAGTAACACAAGGATAGGTCCCAGTATCAAGAAAATAGCAGCCAAACCTTGGCTGATCCTTGTCCTAAGCCTCCTGAGGATTACAAAAAGGCCTATCAGCCAGGTAATAAAAAACAGTAACAGAAGGCTTATAAAAAGAGGTGAAAGCCCCGTCCAATTAATAAGTCCCATCAATTACCCCTTAAAGATCCCTATGTTGTCTCTTATCCAATCAGTCAGCCTCTTGATGCCCTCTTTTGGCATGACCTGTGGTGACCAGCCGAGGCTATCCTTTGCCTTTTTAATATCACAGACAAAGTATCTTAAGTCACCGTGCCTGTCTGGGGCAAACCTCACCTCAGGCCTCTGACCCAAGATATCTGTAAGCATGTCGATACATTCAAGTAGGGATAGGGAGGTATCAATGCCACCACCAATGTTATAGACCCCACCTTTGCGGGTCCTGTAAAAGGCATCAAAGGCACGGCACACATCAGTAGCATAGACAATGTCCCTTACCTGCTTACCTGTACCAAATATAGTTATCGGCCTCTTTGTTATTGCCCTGATGGCAAAGTTTGCCACCCAACCATGGTCTTCACCACCAAACTGCCTAGTGCCGTATATGCCTGTTAGCCTAAAGCTGGCTGCCTCAAGGTTATATGTATTGATATAGGTCCTTACATACACATCCCCTGCAAACTTTGATGCATGAAGGGGGGTCAGGATGCCCTCAAGGGTCTGATGGCCCTCATCAATACCAGCGGGCTCTCTCTGATACCTTGTTGGTCCCTCTGTAAGGGTTTCATTGATCCTATTGCCATATACATGGATAGTGGCACAGCTTACCACAGGTATCTTCAACAGCCTTGCACACTCAAGGACATTGAAGGTGCCCAGTACATTGGTTGTAATGTCAAGCTCAGGGTCCTCCCAGCTTATGGTCATGGCAGGTTGGGCAGCGGTGTGGATGATGTAGTCGCATCCACTGGTATAATCCATCAACTCCTGTTTATTGCGAATATCTGCCTTTACCATCTGCACACCTATTGATTTAAGGTAATCCCAGTTGTGATCCCTTGCGTCTTCTACAGCAAAGCCAGTACGGTCAAGCTCGTGTTTGGTCATATTGTCGTAAGATACAACCTGCCAGCCTTCATTGATGAAATACTCACAGGCATGGGAGCCAAGAAATCCACAACCGCCAGTTACAAGAACCTTCATGATCTATCCTCCTTATGCTCAAATCTCTCTATCAAGTGATTGTCCTCTCTTATTAGATTGCCTAAATTGAGTATTATGTCGTTAAGGCTATCATAGATATACCCATAATCAATCTCTTCATAACAATGAACCATCTTGTTTCTTAAACCCACTATCTTTTTCATTTATCTACTGGTCTCAGTGCTTAGGAGCCCTGCCTCAGATAGCATCTGAAAGCACTTGCCGTAATTAGTAGCCGATGCGATTTATACACAGCTTCCTTCTTAAGAGTCTCTGGAGCAGATAAAAGAAGAAGAAAAACACCGCATTACTGCCAAGCCAGAAGCAAAACAGGGCAGTAACAATAAATATCCAATGAAGATGCACCTCGCCATAGGCTATATAACTCTTGATGCCAGGCATTATTAAATAAAACCCCACAAAAGTAGACACTATTCCTACCGTAGGCAACAGCGATAGCATCAGTCGGTTTGTGGTCCTTTTGGTCGGACTGAGTTCTGGGCAGTCTCTGGATTTAATTAATGTAACCGTATTGCCTGCCAAGAGCCCAAGCATAATACAGCTTATACCAACAGGCAAGAGCGTGACTATGGTAGCAATCCTGTAGAACTGCCCCTCTTCAATCCTGAAATGGGTGAGATAGTAGCTGACTACTGGTATGGCAAAGACCAATGCAAGTAGGCAAAACAAAAGGCCCACAGAATAAAAAAACCTTGCAGGTAAAAAGGCAAAGGCCGTCTCAACAATGGCCCTGAGGAATCTTAGTCCGTCCTTTATGACATTTAGTTTTGATTCACCCTCTCTCTCATGGTATGGCATAGGCTCTTCAAGGATGGTAATCTCTTTGTTACACATTGCATAGGCACTCATGGCGGGTGTAAAGTGTAGGCCCTCTGGCAATGCATAGACCCAATGTAAGGTATCCCTTGTAAGCACCCTCATGCCACTGGCAGAGTCCTTTACAGTCCTGCCCGAGAGTATGGTCAATAGGGTGGCATAAAAGACATTCCCCACCCTCCTAACTAAGGGCATCTTTGAGTCTGGATGTAGACGACTACCGAGGGCAATATTAGCCCCCTTGTCCTTACAAAGATTAACAAGATTGATGAAAAACAGGGGGTCACAGGTGCCATCGGCATCCATAAATCCCAGATACCAGCCCTTTGCCTGCTGAAAGCCAGTCTTTATGGCAGCGCCATAGCCCCTGTTTTTTTCATAGGCAATGAGTGTAACATCTTCATAAGTGTTTACAATATCTACAGTCCTATCCCATGACCCGTCACTTACCACAATAACCTCTACATCATCGAGGCCTGTGGCCCTTTTGATGTGGTCTATTGAGCTGAGGGTCCTTTCAAGGGTACCACCTATTTCTGGCTGCAGAGGGTCCCTGATTAGTTTGATAGACATAACTAATCCCATCAATAGCCTTTACAATCTGGGCCGTGTCGTCCGTTGAGCCATCATCTACCACGATTATCTCATACTGGTCCCTTGGATAGGTCTGATCCTTCAGTGATTGAATGCACTTTTCTATAAAAGGGGCATCATTAAACACAGGCACTATGACAGAGACATCAGGCACTTTGCTTACAACACCTCCATAATAGATTCCATTCCAAAAAACACTCTATTATCATCATGATGAGTCTGTTGTACCTAAACAAGACCAGTTTACAGGTCCTGTCAACTTACTTCCTCTTACCTATAAGGTAGCCCAAGAAGTTCCTTGCGCCCCTGAGTTTCCTATACAAATCTGCCTTTGAGCGGCTCTCAAAGAGGAACCTAAGCATATAAGAGGGCCTAAAATAAAACCTCTTAAGGGCCGAATCAACACCCCTTTCTATCACAGACCTGCTCAAGCCTGGATAGTCTATAACAGGGGCCTGCTCACCCTCCTTCAACCACTCATCCCAACCCTTTGCCAGCAGGAGATTGTTGTCCTTTGCATACTGGAAATACCTTGTGCCCGGAAAGGGCACAGCGCCACTGAACTGAACGGTATTGAGGGGATTCCTTAGGGCAAACTGTATGGTCTCTTCGATGCTATCGGCAGTCTCACCAGGGAGCCCAAGCACAAAACAGCCGTGTATATGTAAACCCTCCTGTCTTGCAACCTTGATGAACTCCTGCATCCTCTGGACGGAGATGTTCTTGTGCATATTATCGAGCATCCTTTGTGAGCCTGATTCGAAACCCACAAGCAGGAGCCTACAGCCTGCCTTCTTCATATGCCTGAAGAGGTCCCTGTCAACTACATCGGCCCTTGAGTTTACAGACCATGTGCACTTTATATTTTCTTTTAGGAGCAGATCGCAAAACTCATGTGCCCTCTTCTTATTGACCGTAAAGGTGTCATCCTCAAAGAAGAACTCACCTTCAATTGCCTTTGGCCAATTTGATAGGACCCACTTCATCTCCTCCACTATATTTTCCGCAGACCTTAGGCGGTATCTATTGCCATGCATCACCTGTGGCCATAGACAGAATATGCATTTAAAAGGACATCCCCTGCCGCCAATTACATCTATGTAAGGATAGAGCTTTGTGCCGTCGAAATAGTCCCATAGATTCAGATGATGCCAGGCAGGAAATGGCAGTTCGTCAAGGTCTTCTATCAATGGTCTCGGTTTATTGCGGATAATGTCATTGCCCTCTCTATAAACTATCCCTTCAATAGTCGAGCACTCATAATTATTCAAGATAGCCTTGGCATAGTCTCTCACCGTGTAGTCAAACTCACCAACTGCAGTGGCATCAACAGAGCCGTTGGCATTTACGAGGGTCTCCTCAGGCAGGCTACTGACATGAGGCCCGACCATCAACACCTTTGTATCAGGGCAGGCCTCTTTGCAGATCCTTGCGCAGTCTATGTCAGAGTATATTGAAGGGGTTGTTGAATCAAGCACTACAAGGGCAGGCTGCTTGGCTTTGACCAACTGAGACAACCTGTCTTTGTCCCAGTCCCTGGCAGGGAAGTCGTATAGCTCTACATCAATTCCTTCTTTTTCTAATACTGCTGTGGCATAAGCAAGCCAGTCAGGCGCCCTTAATACCCGTCCCCTCGTCCGGGCTGCCCACCGCTGGGTGCGGCAGAAGTCCTTTACAAAGGGCTCATTGATTATGAGTATCTTAGATGTTGTCATATAACATTCAAAATCCTACCTCAAATAGGTCTGTAAGGGTTATTTCAATACCTTCAAAGGCCTTTAGAAACAACCTCTCCTCATATCCTAATATTTCAGGCAGTCCATATATTAAATCATATCCTAATACATACCTCTCTAAATACAACCCAATTGGATCAACAATTATGTATTCTCTTACCCCATATCGTTCATAAAGTAACTTCTTCTCTCTCTCATCCTTAAGGGCTGTGACAGGTGATAGTACTTCAAATACCAAGTCAGGTACACCTTGAATGTTCTTTTCTGTTATCTTTGTCCTATCACATATTACAAAGATGTCAGGTTGCACTACATCGTGCAACGATAAAACTACATCCGTTGGTGCAATAAAGACTTGGCAACCATTTAATAAATGTGATTTTTTGAGAGCATAATGTTTAGATTGTTTAAAACCATCTGATACCTCGTCCCTGGTGCAGGGCTCATGTTATAGGCATAACCGTTTATTAACTCCCACCGTTCATTATCATTCCATGACAAATAATCCTGATAGGTGTATTTGAACTCTTTTTTAGTGTCAATCCCATAAAGTCCTCCAAAAGGGTTATTTTAGACACAATTGAATCCTTTGCCATATAATCTCTTTATCCTAGTTACGAGCTACTCTGTTATTGAAGTTGCTAATATCCTTAATCTTCAATGCAAGATATAGCAGACCAACAGCAACAATTAAGGAGAACTTGATAATCCGAAAGGCCCTGTTGTCTTGATGGTTCACCTGAAGATGCACCAGTCAATGTAGAACCACCCTTTGTGAAGACCTTCCAGCAAGCTGGCATTGCATTTTTCAGGTTAAGGGCAAAAATAACATTTACCTCCCATAAAGCCCAAATAGGGCTATGAGGATACTGATTACTGTAAAACCTATGCCAATAAACCACTGCATACTGCTGAATCTCTTATCCATCGCCTCAAAGCGTGCATTCATCTCCCTCTGTAGAGACTCAAAGCGCTTGTCTATTACTTCAAATCTCTTCTCCATCGCCTCAAAGCGTGCGTTCATCTCCCTCTGTAGAGACTCAAAGCGCTTGTCTATGGCTTCAAAACGCTTCTCCATCGCCTCGAAGCGTGCATTCATCTCCCTCTGTAGAGACTCAAAGCGCTTCTCCATCGCCTCAAAGCGCTTGTCCACTGCCTCGAAGCGTGCGTTCATCTCCCTCTGTAGGGACTCAAAGCGCTTCTCCATCGCCTCAAAGCGCTTGTCCATCGCCTCAAAGTGTGCCTTCGTTTCCCTCTGTAGGGACTCAAATCTCTTCTCTATTGCCTCAAAGCGCGCTGCCTCTATCTCCCTTAAGGCCTTTAGCTCCTCTTCTACCCTTATTACCCGCTCAATTATAGACAGCTCCCTCGCCCTCGTCTCATTGCTGCGCACATGCTCCTCTATTGCTGTCTTTAGCCTGCTCTCTACTAAAGCACCTATGAGACCCTCTATATCTGCCTTCGTTATCTCTTCAACCTGTGCTATAGCCATGATTTGTTACCCCTCTTTTTTATCGTCATATAATGTTAGCACAAACCTTCCTAAATGACAAAGTGACTCTAAAAGGGGACAGGCTACTTTTAGGGCTAAAAAGTAGCCTGTCCCCTTTTTT
>CALEDV010000023.1 GCA_937949555.1 uncultured bacterium
GTCTATGGAGTGCCTCTTGTGTCTCCTTAACATGAAGTCGTCAAGTTCCTTACAGCCAAAGTATCTCTTCGCTATCCCTTTTATATTAGGTGCTACCATGTCTTCTACAAAGGTGCCCATCTTGTTTGTGATCTCACCCCATTTCTTATTCATCAGTATCCTTTCCTGCCTTGCCTCCTCCCTGAAAAGGGCAAACTCTGCAGATTGCCTATCTACATTCTGGCTTACCCTGTCTACCTCTCTGCTGAGATTGTCTACATTCTGGCTTACCCTGTCCACCTCTCTGCTGAGATTATCTACATTCTGGCTTACCCTGTCCACCTCTCTGCTGAGATTATCTACATTCTGGCTTACCCTGTCTACCTCTCTGCTGAGATTATCTACATTCTGGCTTACCCTGTCTACCTCTCTGCTGAGATTGTCTACATTCTGGCTTACCCTGTCAATCTTTCTGCTGAGATTGTCTACATTCTGGCTTACCCTGTCAATCTCTCTGCTGAGATTGTTGAAGGATGTGTCTGTGTTGATAATGAACCTCTGAAGCACTGTTTCAAGGGTATCTACCCTATCTTCTACTGTTAACATACTTCACCCCCACAATTATTAATTACAGTATAGCATAAGCCGTTTTTAATGTGCCCTGTTCCCATATATAGTCAATTCTGGGGCTAAAAAGGCTCTTTCTTATTGAAGGCAAGAAGCGGCAAGGTAATAAAAACTACCGCCTACTTTAATGAATCTGTAATCCTAACAAGCATACTTAATCTGACTGGACGGATTAAATAGCATATCAATTCTGATTCCTCTTAGGTATTTATAGTATTTTTTCATCTAAATCCCTTGGGTTCCTTAAGGTAATGTCAAAAGCCTTCAAGCTAAGGCTATAAAAGTTTTATGAACAAGAGAAGGAATTATTAAGACATTAGGAAAAATGGTTTTACTGGTAGATAGAGTTCAATAGGTTAAACACTATGACCTCAGGTTGCATAAAGGGATGCAAACAGTAGGTTTAGGTGAAACAATATGAAACAATTTAGGGTTACAGTACCATAATAGCCTTTGATATATCTTCAATGACTCCATCCCACTTCCCATACTCTCTCTGTCTGAATATCTCAATGGTAGGATACCATGGAGTGAACTTGTTATTTAGCATCCAGCGCCAGTCTGAGCTGTAGTGTAGCATCAACAAAACCCTCTTACCCATCGCGCCTGCAAGGTGTGCTATTGCGGTGTCTACGGTTATCACAAGATTGAGATGATGTATAATTGCTGCTGTATCAGCAAAGTCATCAATCAATCCTGATAGGTCTGTCAGGGGCAAATAACTTGAAAAAAGCGATATTTCCTCTGAACAGTCTTCCTTCCCTATGTGGTAATAAAAGGCCCTTTGAATGTCAAAAAGGGATTTTATGTCCTGAAGACTGCAGGAACGGTGCATCGCCCTTTTATTGCTCCTGCTGCCCCTCCATACTAATCCTATTTTAATACCCTCGTTATTGATATTTCTTGCTTCCTGGATTATTTTATGCCATTTTACTAAATCTTCATCCCTTGCATATATATAAGGTATTTGAGAGGGCACTGAAGAATGATAGTCTTGCATTAGGTATGGAAGGTCAAGGAGCGAGCATTGATAATCGTAGTCCTTTGGGGTATCACTGTAGGGCATTACCTCTGAAATACCCCTCTGTCCCCTTAAGAGTCTTACAAGTTGTTGCTGACACTGCAGGGCCACATTTAATCCCCTTTCTGATAGCAAGTATGCGTATCTTAGGAACTGTATTGTGTCACCAAATCCCTGCTCAGCCCTCAAGAGAAGCTTATAGTTACCGATTCTACCGTCCCACATTCTTTCTGTTACCTTAGATAGATATATAAAATCTGGGGTTTGCCATCGCCACTGATATTCCTGCCAACCCTCTTTGAAATTACCCAGAAGCAAAAGGGCTAAGGCGAGGTTATAGTGGGCCTCAGCATGGTCTGGCTGGATAAGGATCGCCTTTCTGTATAGTTCAATAGCCTCTTGTATGTTTAACAAGTCCCTCATAATAACTGCAATATTGACATATATATCGGGGTCATCTGGGTTAAGCTTCGAGGCTATGCGATACTGTTCAAGGGCATCATAGGGTCTGTGCTGATAGCGAAGGCAATTGCCGAGGTTTGTGTATGCGTCAGCGTCCTTAGGCATTATGCAGATTGCCTCTCTAAGGGTATTCTCAGCCTCAGCAAAGCGCCCTAATTCCATAAGGGCAACCCCGAGATTTATAAGGCTTTTCCCCTTATTGTCAGAGAGTATAGATGCCTGTCTAAGATAATATTCAGCCTTAATAAAATCCTTTATCTGCAAGAAAAGGACACCAAGATTATATAGGACATCACCGTATGTAGGGTCTAAGGAAAGCGCCCTTTTAAAACATCGCAATGCCTTTTGGGGTTGATTCAGCTTTAAATATATACTCCCTAATAGATTAAAGGATGAAGGTTCAGTGGGGTTTAATCTTATAGACTGTAAAAGTAATTGGAGTGCCCTTTGATAGTTTAACTTATTATACTCTCTGTGCCCTTCAATAAGGGTATGTCTGCTTTTTTGTATCCTATCAGGTTCCAGCAGAGCCTCTTAGTCCAGCTGCAATATTGATGTTAATATTGATAAGAATGGTAAGTTTGTTAGGGTCAGGAAAGGCAAGTATCTCCATGCTTCTCTTGTCTATAAAGGCGCTAAGGCTTAGTATGTCTTCTCTAAGTTTCTTTGGAAGGGGATTTTCTGGATTGGCAAGCTCACTTTGAAAGAGTGTCCATATTGTTTGATTATATTTTAGCGCCTCAGACAAATTCATATAGATATTAGGGTCTGTCCAGTTGTTTTGGCAATCCTTTAAAGCCATGGCAGCTTTTTGAAGCACTGAAGCCTCCAATTCTCTTCCAGTCAGTGTAGTTTGTTCTACCTTTTTATAGGTATCTAAGGGATTTCCCATGGTTAATATTTTATATAAGATGTATTTTTTTGTCTAATGATTTATGCTGTTTTTTGATGATATCTTTAGTAAGACTTAAAAATGCCCTCATTTCATCCTCAGTACCAATAGTAACCCTAAGAAAATTCTCTATACGGGGTCTTTGAAAATGTCTTGTCAAGACTCCTGCATCTTTGAGTTCCCTAAATAGTGTGCCGGCATGAAGGGCATTATGGCTTATGAACAAGAAATTTGCTTTTGAATCGAGCACCTCAAATCCCATCTCCCTCAGCGAAGGCTTAATGTGTTCTCTTGTGTTTATTATCCTCTGCCGAGTCTCTTGAAAGTACTGGTCATCTTCAATTGCGGCAATAGCCCCCTCTAATGCGAGTCTGTCCAGGGGGTAGGAGTTGACAGAGTTTTTTATTCTACAGAGACCTTCAATGAGTTCTTGGCTGCCCATCGCAAAACCAACCCTTAAACCAGCCAGAGACCTTGATTTTGAAAGGGTTTGAACTACAAGTAGGTTTGGAAATTTATTGATGAAGCCATAAGAGGTTTCTCCTCCGAAGTCTATATATGCCTCATCAATTATTACAACATTGTCAGGATTTGAGGCAAGTATTGTTTCGATCTCCTTCAGATTGAGCGTTATCCCAGTGGGGGCATTAGGGTTGGCAATTATTACACCAGCTCCATTGGTGCAATAGGGCTTAATATCAATGCTGAAGTCCTCATTTAAAGGGATCAGGGTATTTCTAATCTTAAAGAGAGAGGCATAGACCTCGTAGAATGTATAAGTTATGTCGGGATATATGACAGGTCTGTCAGGCATGAAAAAGGCCATAAAGGCAAAGGCGAGAAGTTCGTCAGAACCATTGCTAACAAACACCTGTTGTACTTCCAGATTGTGATATGAAGCGATTACCTCCCTTAGGCGCATACCCTCAGGGTCTGGATAGCGACGGAGATTAGAGAGCGCCCTATTTATAGCATCAAAAACCCTTGGCGATGGCGGATAAGGGTTTTCGTTTGTATTGAGTTTTATGTACTCTTTATCCTGCGGTTGCTCTCCAGGGATGTATGGAGAGATCCTCCTTGTGGTATCACTCCAAAATCTGCTCATTTAATTGAACATAGGAAACCCTTTGGGCATCCTAAAGCCCTTTTTGCCTCCCTTGAACATCTTCATCATCTTTTTCATCTCTAAATACTGTTTGATAAGCCTGTTTATATCAGTTACCGATGTTCCGCTGCCCATTGCAATACGTTTTCGTCTGCTTCCATTGAGGATATTGTGATTCTTCCTCTCCTCAGGGGTCATTGAGTTTATGATTGCCTCTATTTTTACAAACTCTTTCTCATCAACCTTGACATCCTTTATAGCCTTGCCCATTCCTGGTATCATGCTTAGGAGGCTTTCTAAGGTGCCCATTCCTCTTATCTTTTTGAGTTGGTCTCTGAGGTCCTCAAA
The DNA here is from genome assembly GCA_937949555.1 of uncultured bacterium. GTDB lineage: Bacteria > Nitrospirota > Thermodesulfovibrionia > Thermodesulfovibrionales > Dissulfurispiraceae > DUZI01. Next base: position 4,435 of record CALEDV010000023.1, read on the forward strand.
GGTAAACTCCTCTTCCATAAGCTTCTTATGGAGTTTTTCAGCTTCTTTGGCATCAAAGGATTGTTGTGCCTTTTCTATGAGGCTTAATACATCACCCATCCCTAAAATACGAGCGGCTATCCTATCGGGGTAGAAGGGTTCGAGCATGTCTATCTTTTCGCCTGTTCCGATGAACTTGATTGGTTTGCCCGTTACATGACGGATTGACAGCGCAGCTCCACCTCTTGCATCTCCGTCCATCTTGGTCAGTATGATACCGTCAATGCCTATCCGTTCGTTGAAAGTTTTTGCCATATTTACAGCATCCTGTCCTGTCATGGCATCGGCTACGAGGAGTGTTTCCTTAGGGGAGGTAACTTCTTTTATGCCCTGAAGCTGCCTCATAAGATCCTCATCTATGTGCAGTCTGCCTGCAGTATCAAGGATAATAATATCTCTCCCTTCTGTCTTTGATGCCCTCAGCGCCTGCGAACACAAACCTACTGGGTCCTTTGAGTCCTTGTCATAAAATACTGGAATGTCAAGTTGTTTTCCTAAGGTGATGAGTTGGTCTATTGCAGCAGGTCTCTGTAGATCGGCTGCAACAAGCAGGGGTCTCCTGCCTTCTTTTTTAAATATTCGAGCAAGTTTTGCCGAGGTTGTGGTCTTTCCCGATCCCTGCAGACCCATCATCATAATAACCGTAGGTGGGTTAGGCGATAGATGTATCTTTGAGTTCTCTGAGCCAAGGGTTTCACAGAGGGCGTCATTGACAATCTTAACTACCTGTTGTCCTGGTGAAAGGCTTTCGAGCACTTCCTTGCCTATTGCCCTCTGTCGGATAAGCTCTATAAATTGTTTTACTACCTGGAAGTTTACATCTGCCTCAAGAAGAGCCATCCTTATCTCTTTTAAGGCGGTATCCACATCCTCTTCTTTAAGAAAGCCCCTGCTTTTTAGTTTGGTGAATATACCCTCAAGACGATCGCTTAGACTTTCAAACATAAGGATTATCCTATCAGGGAGTCCAATTTGCTCTTAAGCTGTGATTTTGGTACAGCTCCAACAACCTTGTCTATCTCCTTACCATCCCTGAAAAAAATTACCGTAGGGATTCCCATTATCTTATATCTTGATGCTACATCTGAATTCTCGTCGGTGTTGAGTTTGCCAATCTTGACCTTTCCTGCATATTCCTTAGCAAGTTCTTCGATGGTCGGTGCAAGCATTTTGCATGGACCACACCAGGCTGCCCAGAAATCTACCATAGCAATACCCTTTGATTGTAATAACTCAGTTTCCCAATTGTCGCTCTTAAACTCAAATACTCCTTCAGCCATTGTACTACCTCCTGATTTATTTGATTTAACAGAACTAAAGTCCCAAATGACTAAAAAGTATAACAAACCAAATTAAAGAAAGACAAACAGTATAAACCTCAAGGCTTAACTATGATTGAAGATTAATAAAAGATTAATCAGCAATATCTAAGGCTGGTATATTTTTTATAAAAGCATCGCTCCCTGTTCTGATAGTTTTGATCTAACGCTCTTTTTGAGGCTTAAGAAGCAAAAATTTTCCTCATTGATAAATCGGCTTATAAGATAGGCAATACCGTTGCTCATCTTGTCCAGATAAGGTGTGTCTATCTGATCGAGGTCTCCAGTAAATACAATCTTTGTCCCCTCTCCACATCTTGTGACAATTGTCTTTATATCAATTGGACGAAGGTTTTGCGCCTCATCAATAATAAAGTAACGTTTTGGCAGGCTCCTGCCTCTGATGTATGTCAGTGGTTCAATCTGCAGTAGCCCGGCGTCAATGAGATATTGATAGCTTTTCATGGGAATGCCCTGTGCTTTCTCCTTGACAGATATCTTCGGTGTATTGATAATCACCTCCAGATTGTCAAATATCGGCTGCATCCAAGGTCTGAGTTTGTCCTCAATGTCCCCTGGTAGGTAACCAATATCATTTCCCATAGGTATTACGGGTCTGGAGACAATTACCTGTTCATAGAGGGAAGATTTCTTAGTAATCTGTGCGGTCTGGTGAAGCCCAGCAGCAAGGGCTAACAGGGTTTTGCCTGTGCCTGCAGCCCCGATGAGAGCTATGATTTCTATATCGGGATCAACCAGCGCATCAATGGCGCACAGTTGTTCGACATTTTTGGGCTCAATCCCTGATACCTCCTTAGTTTTTCTTATCTGTTTATAATCCTTTGGGCCTGATAGCTTATAGATGTTATCCTCAGACTGCACATATCGTATAGAATATATGCCGTTGGTATTGTCTATGGAGTCCATTATTCTGCCGTATTTCTGAAAGAGCGACGACTTGTCATGCTTATAATCTTCAGCAGGTATGCCAAGTGATTCTGCCTTTATTCTCACTGCCGTATCCTTTGATACTATTATCACTGGGCTGTTAGTCTCAAATCCCTGTAGAGTATAACTTTTCTTAAGGGCAAGGGCATTGAGTATGATCTTATTGTCATCCACAGAGTCATCTATAGTGTATGTCTCTTTATCAAGGCCGTGATTGCTGACAGATAAGCGGCCTCCTGACTCAAGGGTTATGCCTGAGGATATTGAGCCCTTATCCCGTAAGGCATCCAGAATCCTTAGCGCCTGACGGGCAGATATCGCTATTTCTCCATGTCCCTTTTTCAGCCTGTCAAGTTCCTCAATCACTATAAAGGGGATGATAATATTGTTGTTGTCAAATTTAAAGATACATAAGGGGTCATGGATTAGAACATTGGTATCGAGAACGAAGGTCTTTTGCATATTTTCTTAGATTATGCCACAGATTGTGTTAAGGGAATATTACATGCTAAGCCAATGAAAGGGTTAGTGCCTTAGCATAACTATTTATGGAAATAAAGTACATATAATGGCTTTATTGATACTGTCGATTGCAAGAGAGAATTAGCTCTCTCGCTATTTCAGCATCTTCTTCCTTAACATATAGCCTTATCTCTCCAATCTTGCCGATATTGACAGGATATGGGCCTACCTTACTTGAAAAACTTGCTGTCTCAATATCTCCACTGCTTAGAATGTCTTTTATCATTTTAGCCTCAAGCACATCGTAAGTAAGTAGCACTTCTACCCATCCCTCGTTCATTGTCCTTGAACCTTTGCCCTTAGAGTAATCCCGTCGTCCTCCCTGATAAGCTCGAACCCAAAGAAGTCTAAGGTATCTGCCATAGGCCTGCCAAAAAGGAGGTCCAGCGACTTCGCATTGACACCGAAATTTTCCCTGACGAAATCCCTAACAGTACTGTCAAATTTGAGCATTTCTAAGATCTCTTCTACTTGCTCTTGACTGCCCTGCTCAAGGGTCTCTAAAAGTCCAATGAACTTTTCATAGGAGCAAAGGTCCTCATGTTTGATTATGATCTCATAAATAGGGGCGACCTGACCAAAGATATCCTGTCTTGTGAGCCTCTTGTCTTCAATGCCCTCAAGGGGAGGCTCTGTATTCCAGCATCTATATTCCCTGCACTGCAAGGGTCTTTGCTCATAGATGGAACATTCTCCTGAACCCTCATACAAAGAACATCCCGCATCTTCTTCAACCTTTATCATCTCAAAGGGGGCAAAATACAACTCTTGCTCCTTTCTGTTGTAAAGGGGTTCACCTATCCTGAGGGTGTATGTATTGGTATCATTGAGGAGATTTGATAAATACAGCGCCATATCTTCTTTTAAGAGTGTTGGACTTGCTGCGGTGCAACAAGAGCCACACCTCTGGCATTGTGTTATCTTAACTGTAGATCTTCTTGTCTTCTCCTCTGCAGAGGGTTTAACAGGGCTGATTATCCTCAGTTTGTCTCTTATATCTGACATGTTTCTCTCCTTAGGGCAATATTTATTATCTCCACAAAATGACGACTGTTTATCTTTGCACCTCTAAACTGCAAAATGCAATTAGGACATGAGGTTATCACCATATCTGAAGAGAGGTATGCCTTTTCCCTTTTTTGTAGGATCCTCATAGACAAATCACTATATAGAAATCTGAAGGACCCTCCAAAGCCGCAGCACTTATCATCCTCTGTAATCTCTAACCCTATCTCTCTAAGCATCAAAGGGGCTTCTTTTTTAAGGTGTAGATAGTTTTTAGAATGGCAGGGATGGTGGTAATTAATCAATGCTCCCCTATAAGAAGAGCCGATTTCCTCGCATATAGCCTGGAGGCTTTCTTTATGTTGGTATATGAAATCAGTTGAATCGATCATTGTATCAATCCCTGAGCCAATTAAGGCCCTGTAGGTGTCTTTCATCGTGTGCACGCAGGTGGGGCATAGGCTTATTACACTATCAATAGAAAGTTCCTTAAATATCTGAAGGCATCTCTCTGCCTGTTTTCTTGCCTCCTCAAGGAGACCCATAGACATTAGTGGAGCTCCGCAGCAAAGAACATTCCTTGGCAATACTACATCATATTGTAAGGCATTTAGAATCTCCACAAGGGCAAATCCTAAGGAGGGTGAGAGGAAATTTACTGTACATCCGGGGAATAGGGCAACCCTCCCCTTAGCATTTCTTGCCTTGCTTATCGAAAGCCTTTTTGTTAAAGCATTCCATGGACTATCAAACTTCAGATTATGGATTTGCCTTATAAAGTTTGTCCCCTTGCCTGGCAGATAAGGGGATATTTTGTTGAGGATGTGAAGGGCACCAAACATTATCTCAGGCCTTCTAAATAGATGCTTTACAATAAACCCTGCAAGCCTTGTCTTAGTTTGAGCCTTTCTTGCAGTCTCTCTTGCCTTGTAGTTCTCTCCGGTAATATCTAATCCCAAGGGACATAGATTATTGCAAGAGCCGCAGAGGATACAACTAAAGATCCTCTCTGACAGAGCCTCTGAATCTCTGGTAAGGGTTGATTGAAGCTCCCCTATGAGTGTGATCCTGCCTCTTGCACCCATAGATTCATTCAGGGTTTCCTCGTAGGTGGGACAAGAGGTTTTACAAACACCGCAGCGTACACAATCCATAGCCTTTTTATTAGGGCCTGTCAAGTTTTCCACTGCTGTAACCCTCTGGGTCTATGCTTACGGTAATGAAACCCCTCTTGATGAGGTTGCCTATTATTTCATGTTTTACCTCTTCAGATAGGAGCACAGGCACCTGTGAGGTGTCCACCTCTACTGTTGCGCTGAATCCCTCAGTCCTAACCCTCACATTGTAAAAGCCCTTGCTCCTTAGATATGCCTCTGCACTGTCCACCCTTGCCAGTCCTTCTTTAGTGATCTCAGTGCCGTAATGAAACCTTGTAGCAAGGCAGGGAGAAGAAGGTTTGTTCCATGTTGAAAGCCCTAAATTCTTTGAAATAAGCCTTATCCTTTTTTTGCTAAGCCCTGCTTCAAGCAAGGGGCTTTTGACCTTGTGTTTCTCTAAAGCCCTCATGCCTGGTCTCCATACCTTTTGATCATCCCAATTACTCCCCTCAATTACCTGGTCTAATCCCCTATCCTTTGCAAGATCACACAATCTGCTCATTATAATGTCTTTGCAATAGAAACAACGCTCTTTGGAATTTCTTTGTATCGTCGCTTCAGCAAGTAGGTTGATTTCTTCAATATTGTGGTCAACTCCAATTTCAGTAGCACCTTTTAGGGCAGATAAACGCTCCTCTTCAGGTATTAGTTCAGAAATTACAGTAACTGCGCAAGCCCTTATGCCTGTATCCTTGACTGCCCTTAGAAGCAAGGAGCTGTCCACGCCGCCTGAATAAGCTACCAATACAGAGTTAAAGGAGTTTATTATGCTTAGAAGCCGATTATAATCTTGCACAAAAAATAGACCCTATGGGGTCTCAGAGTTCTAAAGGATGGATATGTCATAGTGCTCCTGATGCAGGTTGTCTTCCTTATTGACTATTAGTTTGATGTTATACCTTCTCTCGATGCCCTCAAGTCCCTGCCTCTCTTCGTCGGATAGAAGTTCTGCCACGATGGGATTGGCATTTATCATTACAGTGGAATCTTGCTGCAGGTTCATCCTCCTTAGCTTGCCAAAGATCTCATAGGCTACGGTTCTTGGAGACTTAACAAATCCCTTGCCTTCACAATAGGGGCACTGTTCAGAGAGTGTCCTCCCTAAGCTTTCTCTTACCCTCTTTCTGGTCATCTGCACAATACCAAGTTCAGTAATGTTATAGATTGTGTTCTTCGCCCTGTCCCTCTTCATCACATCCATAAAGGAACTGAATACCTTCTCACGGTTTTCTGGTTTTTCCATATCTATGAAATCAATTATTATTATCCCACCAAGATTCCTGAGCCTTATCTGATAAGCAATCTCCTTGACTGCCTCCAGATTGGTTTTTAAGATGGTGTCCTCTAAGTTTTCCTTGCCTACATATTTTCCTGTATTGACATCTATAACTGTCATAGCCTCCGTTTGGTCTATTACGATATAGCCCCCTGATTTAAGCCAGACTTTCCTATCAAGTGCCCTTGATATGTCCAACTCAATGCCGAGGGCGTCAAATATCGGCTCTCTCCCCTCATAGAGCACGATCTTATCGAGGATGCGCGAAAAATAGGAGCCTGCAAACTCGTTTATCCTCTCATACTCTTCCCTGGAATCTATAAGCAACCTCTCCACATCGTGGCTCATAAAGTCTCTGACGCTCCTAAAAATAAGATCAAGGTCGTTGTAAAGCAAAGAAGGCGCAGATACCCTGTCTTTTTTCAGGTGTATGTTCTCCCAAATCAGGGTCAAAAAGTCAAAGTCCTTCTGTATCTCTTCCTTTGTGGCATCCTCGCTTGCTGTTCTCATGATCAAGCCAAACCCCTTCGAACGAACCTCAATGGCTATGCTCTTTAGCCTTGTCCTTACCTCTTCATCCTCAATCCTTCTGGATATACCCACATGGTCCACATTTGGCATTAGCACTACATATCTTCCAGGCAAGGTTACATAAGAAGTAACCCTTGCCCCCTTTGTGCCAATAGGGTCCTTTGACACTTGAACGAGTAGTTCTTGCCCCTCTTGAATTAGGTCCTCTATGGGAATCGTCTTATCAGGTGTTATATCTGATTTCTCATAGAGATCTATCTTGTCATTGTCATTTTCTAAAAAGGCCGTGTAATACTCCTCAATATCGGTCATTATGTCAGCCACATACAAAAAAGCCGCCTTTTCAAGTCCTATGTCAATAAAGGCTGACTGCATGCCAGGCAGTATCTTTATAACCCTGCCTTTATAGATATTACCAACCAGGCTTGCATCTCTTTTACGCTCAATGTAGAGTTCCACAACCTGTCCACTCTCAAGCAGGGCAACCCTACTTTCCTCCTCGGTTACATTAATTACCAGTTCAGCGCTCATAACGGTTTCACCCATCCTTTATCATAGCCATACATGGCCGTTCTTGTAATATCAAGGTCTGCAAGGTCTGCATTAAACAATGCCTTAACTATCTCTGACAGGCGCGCCTTTTTTGTATCCCTATCAATTAGGGATAAGAAGACTAAGTCATGGGATTGAAAGGACAACTCATTAATGAAATCGCTGATCTTTGTCTCCTTGCCATCCCTTGTTGCAGTAATTTCTTCCACCTTATCAGCGCTCAGAGACAATTTGGATGTGTTAGTAGATTTGATTAGATAATCATAACGACAGATAAAGGCCGTTAAAGAGGGGCTGTTTAGGGGTATTAGTGAGATATTCTCTATGCGCAGTCCCTGCGGTAAGGTTTGGTTTAATATATCCATAGTTAATTCTATATCAAAGGGGGTAAAAACCTCCATATCAAAATACTCTGATAGTCCTGCAACGGCAACACTAAGGGGTGGGCTGAAGGATACAATTGGTGCCGGATTAAAACCCATAGAAAAGGCAATCCTTACATCGGCCCTCCTAAGGGCCCTTAAAAGCGCATGAGAGAGTTCAAGATGAGAGAGATGCCTGAGCAAACCGGTCTTTGAAAAACGCACCCGCGCCTTTACCCTTTGAGAACCTTTTGTTGATGTCTGAACTTGCTGAGGGGTTAACAAGGAGTTGTCGGCCTTGCACATCCCAGCAGAGGCGCATGATAACCCGCAGTCGGAGCAGGCAACATCACAGGCAGGACTAAGAATCTCAGAATAGGCTGCCTTATATTGTCCCCTTAGAAAATCCTTATCTATCCCTGTATCTATGAAATCCCATGGGAGGGTTTCATCTATCTGAAAACCCCTCTGAGCGTATATATTAATATCAATCCCCGTTTCCTCTGAGGCTTTCTGCCAGAGATTGAAGTCAAAATGCTCAGACCAACCATCTAATATTGCCCCCCTTTGCCAGGCTTTGTATATTAGAGGGGAAAAGGATTCATCAGCCCTTGCAATGGCAGCCTCAAGCAGGCTCATTTTGGGATCATGACCTTTGTATTTAATGCCTTTGTCGGCAAGTTTGCCTCTAAGATAGGATAATTTCTCTTCTATATAAAGTATTGGCGCTTGTCCAAGCCATTGAAAGGCAGTATGTGCCTTTGGGATAAAGGGTGAGACAGTAACGCTAATGTTCACAAAACGCTTAGTCTTTGCCTTAGCAGCCTTGAGCGCTTGATTTGCCATCCTTATGATTGCCTCAATGTCCTCTTGTCTTTCTGTGGGAAGACCGATCATGAAATAGAGCTTTAGATTGAGCCATCCTGCCTCAAAGAGTTCAATCAATGCCCTTTCGTAATCCTGCCCTGTAAAATCTTTGTTTATAACCCTCCTTAAGCGGTCAGTTGCAGCCTCAGGGGCAATGGTAAAGCCGCTTTTTCTAACACTTTTAAGCTCCTTCAGCATTTCTTTATTGACCGAACCTACCCTTAGAGAGGGTAAGGAGAGTCCAACATGTTTTGACCTAAACTGGTTGTTGAACATCCTCATTGCCTCTACAAGGCAGCCGTAGTCCCCTGCGCTAAGGGATGCAAAAGAAACCGTATCATGCCCAGTGTTCTTTAAGGATTCCCCTGCTATTGATAACACACTACTTACCGAGCGCTCTCTGAAAGGTCTGTATATCATACCTGCCTGACAAAACCTGCAACCTCTGGGACAACCACGGGTAACCTCAACAGCGACTCTATCATGTACCACAGACATATAAGGAACTACTGGTTTTACTGGGAAGGGATAGCTGTCAAGGTCTTGCACATATCTTCTTTTTATTATTTTTGTGTGTTCTCTGTGAATACAGGGCACATAAAACCCCTCAATATCAGCAATTGCCCCTAAGATTGCACGGTTATCCCTGATTCCCTCATCCTTGCACCTTCTGAGTACATCAATTAGTTCAAGCACAGCATCCTCTGCCTCTCCAATAAAAAACGCATCCACATAGGACAAAAGGGGCAGGGGATTTACAGTACAGGGCCCCCCTGCTATTACAAGGGGATAGGTTGACTTTGAGTTAAGTCTGTCCTCAGTAAAAATGGGGATACATGAGAGATTGAGCATCTCGAGAACCGTAGTATAAGAGAGTTCGTATTGCAGGCTGAAGCCTACCACATCAAAATCCCCTAAGGGTCTCTTTGATTCCATTGAACAAAGAGGGATCTTTTTGTCTCTTAAATAGTCTGCCATATCAAGGGCTGGCATAAATGCCCTCTCTGCCGCGACATCGGGCAGTTTGTTTATGATCTCATAGAGTATCTTCAACCCTATATGAGACATTCCTACCTCATAGAGGTCAGCAAAGGCTAAAGCTATCCTTATCTTGGATTGTTCTTTGATTTTGCAATTTATCTCTCCGCCAATATAACGGCTGGGTTTTAAAAACTTTGCATAGTTCATATTGCCAATATCTCCGATAGTATTTATTGCTTGCCTTAGGGCAAAAAGAATATCCAGCTGTCAAACCACTTAAGGTATCTGCTCATGTATTCTTTATCCACCACAGCGCCTGAAAGTATAGGATAGAAAAGGACAAAGAGCATCAACGCTAAGGCTATATATACGAGGGGAATGTATTGAGCCTTGTTATTTATTGATTCAAACCTCCTGAACACATAAAGGGTACCTAATATCAGAAAGGGCACTGAGGCAAAGAAGTGATATATGTAAATCTCTCTTGGAACAAAGATCCAGGGAAGATAATTTGACAGAAACCCAATAATTATAAAGCAAGCTGCAAGATTATAGGACCTTTTCCTTAGTCCTAAGACCAGCATATAAATAAGACTAAGTAGCCCTGCCCACCAAATAAGCGGATTTCCCATACTGACTATGCTTGATGCCTTGCCTTCTGGAAGCTCTGTGCCCATGTAAAACCACATTGGCTTGGCAATGATGGGCCACTGCCACCAGGTCGAGGCAAAGGGGTGAGAACCCTTTATAGACTTGTGATACTGAAACATGTTGATCTGATAGTCAAGCACTGCAATGAGATCATGCTCTTGGCCTGGAAGCATCATAAAGGGGACATAACTTAGTATATAAATAATTATTGGCACAAGAGCAAAACATAAAACCCCATAGAGAAAATATCTAAAAACTCCCTTAGGGCTATTTGCATGATTATTGGGATACACATCCCCTTGTCTGTTGACCTTTATTTTTTTAGGGTGTTCTTGGTTGTTATTAGCCTTAACAACAAAAGATTGGTCCTTAAGTCTTCTATGGACAGCAGAAAAATAAAGAACAGCCAATCCTAATCCTGCATACAGGCATAGCCATTTTGTGGCAGCCCCTAAGCCGAAAGACAATCCAGAAAGGGCAAGGCATCTCAAAGAACCCTGTCTATTCCCTAAGGAAGCTAAATAGTATCTGAGCATAAAGTAGTACATGAGGACAATGAAGAGGACGGCAAAGGTATCAACAGTAGCTACCCTCGCCTGGACAAAGGGCATAAAATCCAGACCGGTCAGCAATGCTGAAAAAATGCCGTATTTTGTAGAGCCAAAAAGAAGCCTTCCCATAAAGAACATCGCTGTTATCAGCAATATCCCTGATAATGTCCCTGCAAAACGCCACCCAAAGGGGGTCATACCAAAAGACTTCACAGAGGCAGCCATAAATAACTTGCCGAGGGGTGGATGGGTGTTTTCATAGGGTTCCATACCCCTTGTTATCTCATAGGCAGTTCTTGCGAAGTATATCTCATCGAAGTACATACTATTTTTGTAAGAAGGTGTTAGCGGCACACCTTGCTGCTCATCAAAGAGGTGCTTTATGCTCCCCTCGGTCCCTTGGAAGACCGCAAAGGGCTTTGGCTGAAAGGAGCTGAGGAGTTTGTTAGCAGAGTCAAACAGTCCTATCTCAAATAACACCCCGCCAGATTTCTCTGTTACAAGGCTCAAGTATCTTGAGTGTATTCTTGTCCCTTTGGTCTTCCATTGAAATATATCCCTCTGGTCTATTACAAGGGCAGTGCTCCATTTAATGAAATCATCGGATACATCAATTCGATATCTTCCTGTGCCAATACCGGCGTAATAGGAGATCCTCGAGATGTCCTGTGCCTTGCCAAAATCTATATAGAAAGCCTCCCCATCGATGCCTGGTTTCCAGTATGTCTGTGGGGATAGGGTAGAGCCAAGGTTATAAAAGTAAAGGCAGGTAAAGGCTATAACTAAGGCTATAACAGCCATTGCATCTTGCCTTGATAAACTCAGGTCAGGTTTAAAGAACTCTTTGTTTCCATCAGAGCTAAATAATATCTGCCCTTGAACCCCGATATCTTCTGCCTGCCTTTTGTCAAATAGCGCAAACCAAAACCATTTTATGAAAAATAAATACCCTATAAGATTGCACAGGGAGAAAAACCTCAATAATAGATCATCGGTATTCAGATGATAGGTGCCCTGATGCGCAAGGGCAAGGGTGTAACCGATGTTGAAGGTATTTGTGATAGCAAATATTGTGATTATAAATAAAAATCTTCGTTCCGGTCTGATTGTATAGGCAATACAGGCAAGCAAGAAGAAGGGTATCATATATCTCTCGTGCATCTCTGTGGAGAACATAAACACTGAAAGGGATATAAAGAGGGCAATTAATAGAATTTTATAGTAATTTTTTGAACGAATATAAACAAAACCTGAAAATAAGGTGATGCACACAATTGCCAAGCCTCCCCAAAGCTTAAGAGGGATGATCAATTTGCTTGCCACTGGCGCCCAGTTCTTACCAATGAGGGCGTATATATTGAATGCGTTGAGGGTAGCATAGGGGTATTGAACAAGGGCGTTCTGGAATATCTTTAACAGCCAAATAGGTCCCTTTGACATTGAGAAGGGTAGGATGATAATTATTGCTAACAGTAAAGATGCCCCAACGGACATGATAAATTCCTTTAAGTTGCCGCGATGGGCGAAATACAATATAAAAAGCGGGGTAAACATCAATGCCTGTGGTTTCATAAGCACAGCACAGGTAAAGGCAATAGAGGCTCCAACAGGCTTGCCTTGGAGCAAAAGAAGCAATGATATAGCTACTAACAGTGCTAATACTGAATCAACCTGACCCCACAGCGAAGAGTTAATGGTAAGGGCAGGATTAAATATAAAGGCAAATAGGACAATTATAATTCCAACAGGAGGCAGATTGTGGGCTTTTGCAGTTCTGTAGATGATGAGTGCAGAAATAAACTCAGCGATTAAAGAGGGCATCTTAAGCAACAGCACAAAAAGGGGAGAGTCAAAGTCTATGCTGAGTAGATATCTTAGTTTCCCAATTAGAAATAAAACATACATATATAGGGGTGGATAGTCAACAAAATGACCACTGAAGTAAAAGTCTGCAAAGCCCTTTTTGGCAAGAAGGTCTGCCCATGCCTTGTAAGTCATTAGGTCAACGGGGAAACCTGAGGAATTGTAAGCGAGTATAATTTTTGATAGAAAACCAATAATGAAAAGTATAGGCACAAGCCCTTGTTTATTGAAGTATTTATTGAAATTAGAGGGTCCTGCACAGTTATCCCGTAGATAATAGGAGCTCCATATAAAAACTAATCCGCCAAAGAGGACAGATGCAATGAAGAGTCCTATTATGTGCTTATGCTTTTGTAAACCCCAATCCATGCCTTTTGATGACCTTTCAGGGGTATTAAGTGCAGCTATCTTGGCACCCTCAGGGGTGGCATTGAGCCTTTCAACGGTACAGTCATCAAAATATGCTCTGCCCTTATTTAAACTTCCATAACCCCCTAATCTGAGGGTGAATACTATTTCCCGTTGATCCCATCCTGTCTTGCCATAAAAATGAATCTGGCTCCACTGCCCCCTTGTGTCATAAACATCCTCTGAGGTTTCAAGTATGCCAAGCACGCTTATGTTTGCCCCCTTCTTATTAGAGGCTATGCCTTCAGCCCTTACCCAACAGGAAAAACTATAAATGCTTTCAGGGACAACGCTGATTGTCTGCATAACCTTTGCATCATCTTCTTCGGATACATCAATAGCAATGGCAAATCTTCCAGAATGGGTGTTGTCTTTGGTGAGGTAAAATTGTACGGCCTGTCTGTCTTTTTTCCACTGGTCGTATTTCCAACCCCTTGGTTTAAGCTCAGATACTTCTTCGAAACCTGGATTTATAAGGAGATTTTCCAAGGCAGAAGACTCCTTTGCAACTGGCACAGTAAGGGCGAGCAGAAGTGTAATTATCGCAAAAAGGTTTATCATCTTAGGAAATGCCTATCCATTAAAGGGCTTTATAACTGCAAGGATATCTCATAGGATATATCTTCACGATGATGCCTGCATTAAAACCTCATCCTCAAACATCTTTAAACATCTTTAAACCTGGAAGATCTTTCCAGGGTTTAGTCTATCCTGAGGGTCGAATACCCTCTTGATCTCTTTCATCAGGGTTATCTGCCTATCAGGAATTTCCATAGAAAGAAAGGGGGCTTTTGTTACGCCAATACCGTGTTCGCCTGAGATAGAGCCTCCAAGTTTGAGGGTTGCCTCAAAGAGCCTCTTTAGTATTCTCTCTAATTTTTCCTTATCCTGTCCTTCCCTGCTGTCCGTAAGGATGTTTACATGGATGTTGCCGTCTCCAGCATGACCAAAGCAAAGTATGTCTGTATTGTTTTCTTCAGAAATCTTGCTAATATCTAATAGTATTTCAGGAATCCTGTCTCTGGGCACAACTATATCCTCGTTTGTCTTGCATTTTTTGAGGTTATAAAGGGCAGGAGATATGGATCGACGGGTATCCCATATGAGTTCCCTTGAATAAACATCAGCAGCTAACACCGCATTACCCTTAAATTGATTGCATATTGCAACAACACGCTCGGCTTCTCTCTTTATAGTCGGTATATTACCGTCTATTTCTATGATAAGCAAGGCTGAGGGGGCTTCAGTTATTAAATTTGGCTTATAACTTTGAACTGCCTTGATACAACCCTTATCAATGAACTCAAGGGTCCTAGGGATTATGTTTGAGGATAGGACCTTATTGATTGTTGCCGCAGCATCTGCAGTATCCTGAAAGGACACAAGCAGAGTTACCACATCCTCAGGAAGGGGTAGTATCTTTAACCTTATCTTTGTAACGATTGCAAGGGTTCCTTCAGAGCCAATAAGGAGGTTTTTAATATCATAACCTACAACCCTTTTATGGGTCTTGCCTCCGCATCTTATAATAGTTCCATCCACAAGTACTGCCTCAAGTTCCATTACATAATCCCTTGTAACCCCATATTTGACAGCCCTTGGACCTCCGGCATTGGTAGCTACATTTCCGCCAAGGGTGCAAAAATTAAGACTTGAGGGATCGGGGGGATAAAAAAAATTAAGGCAAAAAAGTTCCTTCTGCAGTGTGCCGTTTAATATGCCAGGTTCAACAAGAACAGACATGTTTTTTGTGTTAATGTCAAGCAACTTTCTCATTTTTTCAAGACTTATCACCATAGTGTTTGACCTTAGGGGCATCGCTGCGCCTGTCATTGCCGTGCCTGCTCCCCTTGGCACTATGGACATATCCTTTTCTAAGGCGTATTTTAAGAGTCTTGATATCTCTTCTACACTTCTGGGCCATGCAACTAAGGCAGGATTGACCCCTAAGACAAAGGAAGAGTCAAACCCATAACATATGAGGTCCTCTCTGTTATCGGATATATCTATGTTTGAAAGGTCTGTCATGGTTGTCCTAATTAAGGCTCCTGTCATATTCAGCGAACTGCAGGGCTATTGTCTTAGATACTCCTGGTTCTTCCATAGTAACCCCATAGAGGTAATCTGCAATCTCCATAGTAACCCTGTTATGGGTGATGATGATAAATTGTGTGTCCCTTGAAAGGTCTTTTATCATAGAGGCAAACCTCTCTGTGTTGGACTCATCAAGGGGGGCATCAGCCTCATCAAGGATACAGAGCGGACTTGGCTTGATAAGAAATCCAGCAAAAAGGAGCGCCAGAGAGGTCATTGCCTTTTCTCCGCCCGATAGTTGGTTTAGATTTTGATTTTTCTTGCCTGGAGGTTGAGCGATTATGTCAAGACCAGATTCAAGGATATTTTCTTCCTCCGTAAGGATCAAGTCTGCCTTCCCCCCACCAAAGAGGGTGGAAAATACACCGTTGAACCTCTCCCTGAGAGAGTTATATGCCTCTCTGAGCCTTCTCTTAGTCGTTGAATTAATCCTGTTGATAGCCTCCTCAAGCTCACTTATGGAAAGGGTGAGGTCCTCTTGCTGCTTAATAAGGAAGTCATATCCTTTCTTGAGCTCATCATATTCGGTTATGCTCTCCATATTTACGGGCCCCATATCCCTCATCTTGCCTAGTATTTCCTGTAATTTAGACTCTTCTTCTGGTGAGACCTCTCCAAGGAATTCAATTGCTTTTATATCAACTCCATATTTTTCCCTAAGGTTATTTTCTAAATTTTCCAGATTAAGCCTTTTCTCAACAGACCCTGTCCTGAGTTCTGTGAGCCTAACATTGACATCGTCAATCTCAGTTCTTATCCTGTTCATAGAATCCTCTATTGCCTCAAGGGCCTCAAACTCAAGGGCAATGTCGTCCTTTTTGCTTTGATAATCCTTTGTTAAGTCTGCAATTGTCTGAATGCCCTGTTTAATCTCAGTTTCAAGATTGTTTATCTGCTCAATCTCCTCCTCAATTAGTCTGAGCGCCCTTTGTCTGCTTCTGGTCAGATTATCCATATTTCTTGTAAGTTCCTCTTTAAGTAACCCCAAGGATGCCTGTTCTTTTTTTAAAGACTCATGCCTCTCTGAAAGTGATGCAGCTTGAAGCCTCAGGTTTGTTTCTTCCCTCTGTGCGATCTGAATCTGCTCCCTCAGAGCATTTATCTGCTCCTGCACAGAGGAAATAGACTGTTGTAATTCTGCCCTTTTTTGTTCGCTCTGCTGTATCTCTATAACCCTTTTTTCTATGTCCCTCTGCACATCCTTTCTCTCAGATTCAACGGATGCAGCTTCCATATCGAGGGATTCTAACCTCCTCTGTTTTCTATGGATATCCTTATTGTGTTCCTCAAGATTATGTTTCAGTAGGGATAGTTTTTTGTCCCTCTCCATAAGCAAAGACTGCACAGCAGATAGCTTCTCTTTGATTTCACCTATTGTGCCTTTTGTTGTGGATATAGATACCTCTAAATTAGCTATCTTTGCCTGTCTGTTCTCTATGGATGCCTCCAACTCCCTCTCTTCTCTCTTAAACCTCAGCACCTCAGAGGCCTTTCCTGTCACAATCCAACCTCCCGGTAGCAGCACATCTCCTTGAGGTGTTACAAAGGTCAAGGTGCTCTGCCTTTCATCCTCAATGTAATCAATAGCCTGTTGTAAGTTATCTATTACAAAGGTGTTAGAAAGTTGGTTTTTGACCAATATGACAGCGCTGTTTTCGGGCTCTGTAGAGTCAATAAAATCCGATGCCCTACCGATAATGCCTTTTATATCTGGTGCCTGTGCAGCCTCTGAGGGGTTGATGTTTATAGGCTTGTAAAGGAAACATGTTCTTTGTCCTGACATGTCTCTTAGTAATTGAAGAAGTGTTATCAGGTCTGTTTTGTTTTCAACTATCAACGAAGATATTTTCTCATGAAGTAGAGCCTCAAGGGCTATCTCATGTTCTTTGTCTGCAATCACAATATCCGAAAGGGCTTTTAAAGAAGACCCGAGGGAGTCCTTGAGGGCTGAGACAGTAGAGTTTGGCGCGAATAGTTCTCTCAAAGATTCTATCCTTGAGGATTCTCCCGCAAGGGACTCTCTTTCCATTGAGAGATTTTGTCTAAGATAGTTCAAGTCCTTTTCTTTCAAATGTAAGGATGCTGTAAGTTCCTCGTTGTTCTTTTTTAATTCACCAGTCTCTTTAATAGCCAGATCTAATTGCTCCTGGACCTTTGAAACAACTACTCTTAGGTGTTCCAGTGTTTTCTGAAGGTTTTCACGATCTCTCTCTGCAACCTCTACCCTGTAATCAAGATGTTCAATATGGGAGTGTCTTTTGTTAAGTTCATTCTTTTTGCCGCTTATCTCCTCAGCAAGTTTGAAGATATCGCGCCTGCGAATGTCCATCTCCTGCTCTTTTTCATTGAGTCTTTTTGTAAGTTCATCGAGCGCTGCAGATTTTATTTCAAGTTGTTGTTGTAGGGCGTTCTCTGCCTGCAGTAGTTGTTCTATCAATGTATAGTTGGCTGATAACCTTTCATTGGTCTCTGACTGTTTTATCTGATTTTCCTGTAATTGCCCTGAGAGTCTTGCTGCCTCAACCTTCCTGTTTTCGATTTGAGTCTTTAATACCGCTGTCCGTTTTTCAGCAGCGGCAAGATCTCTTTGTTTAGCTTGCAGTGATTGTTCCATCTCTGCAAGAAACCTCTGATGCTCTGCTAAGGCAATCTTCTTTGTCTCCGACTTGTTTTGCATCTCTGAGAGTTTCATCCTGTTTGTAGAATCCCTTTCTTCATATGCTGATATGCTATCATTTAGTGCTTTGAGTTCTGATTCAAGCTGGGACTGCTTGGACTTGGCAATCTTTATCTCCAGTTCCTGGGCCTGTTTGAGCAGGTTTTTATACCTTTCAGCCTTTCTTGCCTGTCTGTCTATACTTACCATCTGCCTTTTCCTTTCGTGGATGATGTCGCCTATCCTGAGCAGATTCTCTCTGGAAGACTCTAATTTTGACTGGGCTTCGGCTTTTCTTATTTTGTATTTCATGACCCCTGCAATCTCTTCTATTAGAATCCTCCTGTCCAGTGGTTTTGAGTTGACAATTTCTGATATTCTGTGTTGGTCAAGGATTGAGTAGCTCTTCACATCGAGACCGGTATCAAGTAAAATGTCTCTAATATCTTTTAGTCTGCAGACCTTTTTATTAAGCAGGTATTCACTCTCTCCTGACCTGTAAAGCCTGCGGGCAATAAGTATGCTATCCTCAGAACTAATCTTGTCTTCATCAGCATCCTGACTGGTATTGCTGCTTCCATTATCGTCTGTATTAAAATGAGTGGAAATAGTTAATAAAAGTGATACTTCTGCCATAGCCTTTTGTTTCTTAGTGGCTGAACCTTGAAAGATTACCTCTTCCATCTTTTCGCCTCGAAGACTCTTTGCGCTCTGCTCCCCAAGCACCCACCGAAAGGCATCTACGATATTGCTCTTGCCGCAGCCATTTGGACCAACTATACAAGTTATGCCTTCATGTAGCGGTAGTTGGGTTTTTTCTGAAAAGGACTTAAATCCTATGAGTTCTATTTGTTTTATCTTCATTGCAGGACTATAATTGTATGTTTGAAGGCATGGTAGGGTCAAGTTTTATTTTTTTTTATAAGGAAATAAAATTAATTTATTTGACCTGTGTTAAAAGGGTAGTTTAGGCTTACTAACCGTCACTAAAAAATTAAAAAAAAAAGACAAGCAGAGGCTTGCATTTTTATAAACCCCACAAAAAAGGAGGAATCTATGCCAAAGAAGTATGAAACTCCAATGCTTGACGAACTGGAAAAGGGACCTTTTCCAAGTTTCGTAACGGAGATGAAGAAGGCAGCAGCTAAGTCAGATATGGCCGCTGACGCCCTCGGACAACTTGAGAGGTGCTTTAAAGACAACAGAACACACTGGAAACACGGTGGCATCGTAGGCGTACGTGGTTACGGCGGTGGTGTTATAGGAAGGTATTCTGACCTTCCAGAGGAGTTTCCAGATGTAGCGCACTTCCATACAGTCAGGATCAATTCAATTGCTGGACTTTTCTACAAGTCCTCATTTTTGAAGGAGATGTGTGACATATGGGACAAGTATGGCAGCGGCTTAACTAATTTTCATGGTTCAACGGGAGACCTGGTTCTTTTAGGAACCAAAACTGACACCTTAGAGTCTATCTTTGCTGAGTTTTCCTCTCGTGGATGGGATCTTGGTGGCTCAGGGTCAGCAATGAGGACACCAAGTTGTTGTGTAGGACCGGCAAGGTGTGAATGGGCAAATATTGATACCCTTGACATTACGTATGCTACTACTCAGGAGTTTCAAGATGAGATGCACAGACCAGCATTCCCCTACAAATTTAAGTTTAAGACTGTTGGATGTGCTGTGGACTGTAATGCAGCAATAGCCCGTGCAGACTGTTCTATAATCGGAACATGGAAAGGCAAAATAGAGATAAATCAAGATGAGGTAGCTAACTACGCCAAAAGTGGCATGAATATCCAGACCGAGATAGTAAATCTTTGTCCATCAAAGTGTATGTCTTATGACGGCAAGACACTATCAATTAATGATGACGATTGCGTAAGATGCATGCACTGCATTAGTAGAATGACAAAGGCGTTGAAACCCACAGGCGAAAAAGGTGCGAGCATACTTATAGGAAGTAAGGCGCCCTTTGTTATCGGTGCAACACTGTCTTGGGTTATTGTGCCTTTTATGAAGATGGAGCCCCCATACACAGAGTTTTTTGATTTAGTAAGGAAGATGTGGGAATGGTGGGATGAGCATGGAAAGAACAGAGAGAGGATTGGAGAGCTTATAATCAGAAGAGGCATGAGAGAGTTCCTTGAATACATTGGCGTTGACCCTATGCCTCAGCAGGTTAAAGAACCCAGAAGGGATCCTTTCTATTTCTGGAAAGAAGAAGATCTTGCAAAATAAATAAATCTATAATAAAGGAGGATATGATAATTATGGCAGCACCACAGAGAAAGACAGACATTGGACCGCCTCATTATAAGGAATATCTCCCCCCAGTTATCCAGAAGAATTTTGGTGACTGGAAATATCATCAGATTATAAATCCTGGATTGATGGTCCATGTAGCCAACAGCGGAGATAAGATTTGGACTGTAAGGGTTGCATCTCCAAGACTCCTCAGCACAGATACCATCAGAGATATTGCTGATATTGCTGAAAAATACTGTGGTGGTTATGTGAGATTCACCACAAGAAACAACATTGAGTTCCTTGTATCAGAGGAGAAGAACATCGAGCCTCTGATAAATGAACTTAAGTCCAAGCATTACATGATCGGTGGAATCGGCTCCGGAGTAAGCAATATCGTTCATACACAGGGATGGATCCATTGCCACAGTGCAGCAGTAGATGCTTCTGCCCTTGTGAAGGTTATAATGGATGAATTCGCCGATTATTTCACCACCAAACAGACTCCAAACAAGGTTAGATTTGCAGTGGCATGCTGCACCAACATGTGCGGTGCCGTCCATTGCTCAGACATAGCCTATGTGGGTATTCATAGGAAGATACCGAGGATTGACCATGACAATATAAAGAATATGTGCGAGGTGCCTTCCACTGTAGCATGTTGTCCTACAAATGCAATCAGCCCTGATCCAGCAAAGAAGAGCCTAAAGATCAACGCTGACAAATGTATGTATTGCGGCAATTGCTATTCTGTCTGCCCAGCCCTTCCCATTGCTGACCCTGAAAATGATGGCGTGGCAATAGTTGTAGGTGGCAAAGTCGGAAGCCTTAGAAGCAACCCAAAGTTCTCAAAACTGGTTGTTCCTTTCATTAAGAATAATCCCCCAAAATGGCCTGAGGTAGTTGAGGCTACCAAAAAGATATTCAACGCCTACATGGCAGGTGCTAATAAGCACGAAAGGGTTGGCGAATGGGTTGAGAGGATCGGTTGGGAGAAGTTCTTTAAGGTAACAGGTCTGCCCTTCACCTTCCAGCACATTGATGACTTTACCATAGCAAGAGAGACCTTTAGGACCGCTGCTACATTTAAGTGGTAGGAGAGCAAGTTGTTAGGGGTGGGGAAAAAACCACCCCTTGATTTTAAAACTTGATTTTAACATTTTGACTGGTTTCATAAACCACAAAGGGGTGTAAAGATAAAATGGAAAAGGAAGAGATAAAACAAAAAATTTACGATTTGGTTGTAAAATCAACTGGAAAGAAGAAACTGAAATCTTCTGATATTCAAAAGCAGATATCATCCGATACAGGGTGCTCAAGAGATGAGGTCAAAGACGCCCTCAAGGATCTCATGGATGAAGGCAAGCTCATTTATACTTACTTTGGCGGGAGTTATGTAGAGTTGCCTCCAAATCAATAGGTCAAATTAACCGTTCAATATTTTTAGGGGCAGTCTTTTTGATAGCGAGACTGCCCTGTTTATTCATTAAATATGTCGCCCCTTTTAGGTATGCACACAGCAAGCCCTAAATCCTCCCTTATTGATTCTGCAAATAACTGAGATGTCTCAGGTTCTCCATGCACAACAAACACCTTTGGCTTATTATCAATTTCCTTTAACCATTGTAGCAGCCCTGACCTATCGGCATGGGCAGAAAAGCCGCCTATTGTATGCACCGATGCCTTAACTGCTATATCCTCTCCGAGTATCTTTAACTTTTTTGCACCCTCAATTATCCTCCTGCCCATTGTGCCCTTTGCCTGAAAACCCACAAAGACCACACTACACTCCTTCCTCCAGAGGTTATGCTTGAAATGATGCCTGATCCTACCTCCTTCGCACATCCCGCTCCCTGCGATTATAATGGCCCCAGACCTGACCTTGTTTATCTGCTGAGACTCCTCCACAGAGCTGGTAAATATGGCCCTTGAAAACATTTTTTCCCTTACTGACAATACACGCAAGGCCTCTTCATCAAAACACTCTGGATGCCTTAGGTATATCTCTGTGGCCTCCTTGGCAAGGGGACTGTCTACAAAGATATAAAAGGGCTCTTTTATCCTATCCCCTGCTATCTCATTGAGGACATAGAGTATATCCTGCGTCCTGCCTACTGCAAAGGAGGGGATTAGCACATTGCCTCCCCTTTTGAAGGTAGACCTTATGGTATCTATGAACTCCTCCATGCTATCATTTGGATTTCTGTGCGTTCTATTGCCATAGGTAGATTCTATAAGCACTATGTCAGCCTCCTCAGGCGGTATGGGGTCTTTAATAATGGGGTTGTTCCTTTTGCCAATGTCCCCAGAAAAAACCAGCCTCTTTTCCCTCTCAGAGTCCTGATAGGATACCTCGATAGTAGCTGAACCAAGGATGTGTCCAGCATCTATAAACCTTATCTTTACCCCTGAGCCAATGGGTTGAACACTGTCATAGGAGATGCCCCTTAGGTGAGGCAGTACCAAATCTACCTCTTGGGTTGTATAAAGGGGTTCAATGATATCATCGACCCCTGCCCTTTGCCGCCTCTTTGTAAGCCATTCAGCGTCCTTTTTTTGTAAATGGGCAGAGTCTTTGAGCATTACAGAGGTCAGTTCTTTAGTGGCAGGGGTGCAAAGTATATCCCCCCTAAAACCATCCCTTACCAGGCAAGGCAACAAACCTGAGTGGTCAATATGGGCATGGGTTAACAATACATAGTCAAGCTCGGTGGGTTTAAAGACAAAGGGTGCCCTGTTGGCAATGTCACTGCCCTGTCCCTGATGCATCCCACAATCCACAAGGAGCCTCTTGTTGTTTATCTCTAAATAGAAGCAGCTTCCAGTTACAGAATCTACGCCACCGATGAATTGGAGCCTCACCAATCAATCCTCAATAGCCCTGTTTATACCTGCCTTGATCAGGTAATCGAGGGCCTTTGAGTACTCCTCATTGGTGATGGTCCTACCAAGCCTTTCATCACCCCTTGCCTTATAGCAAGGATAATACTGGGCCATAATATTGACATAGGTCCTCTTTGATATGTGATTTGCCACAAAGTCCATTGCCGCCTCTGTGCCTGCAAGGTCAGCAGGCAATACCAGATGCCTCAGTAGGATACCCCTCAGGACCACACCATTGGTGTCTAAAACCAGGTCACCCACCTGACGGTGCATCTCCTTTAAGGCCTCCTTTGCCCGCACAAAATAATCAGGGGCCTCGGCACACATGGACGAGACAGAGTCATCGGTAAACTTCAGGTCTGGCATGTAGATGTCAACAATACCATCTAAGAGCCTCAATGCCTCAACGGATTCATAACCGCCACAGTTATAAACCACCGGCACATTCAATCCACCTTCTATGGCGATGCTTAGGGCCTTTAAGATCATTGGCATCTGGTGTGTTGGGGTAACCAAATTGATATTGTGACACCCTTGCCTTTGCAACTTAAGCATTATCTCTGCAAGGTCTTGCTCAGAGGTCTCATGACCTTCACCCTCGTGGCTTATCTCCCAGTTTTGACAGAATATACAGCCCAGATTGCAGTTGCTGAAGAAGATGGTGCCTGAACCATGGCTTCCCCGTATGGGCCTCTCCTCTCCATAGTGAGGTCCCCAACTGGCAACAAAGGGCCTATGACCTGTCTTGCAATAGCCCCTTTGTCCAGAGAGCCTATCAACGCCACAGTCTCTCGGACAAAGCCTGCATTGGCTCAGCATCTCATAGGCCCCATCTACCCTCTGCTGAAGCTCAGAAGGCGTTAGGTTTAGATATGAAGGATACCGTCTCATGTTAACCTCAGTGCCTATTGCTAATCAGTTAAAGGTACTGGTGATTACCTGTCTTTTCTGAAATCTTTTGTAGCTATCTGCTGACCCCAAATACATCTCAAAGGTCCTCAAGGTATAACGGGGAGCTTAGACAGTGCCTCCTTTATAAGCCCCTCAGGATACTCGTAATCAACGAGCTTACCATTTAAATAGTCATCATAGGCAGCAAGGTCAAGGTAGCCATGACCGCTGAGATTAAAGAGGATGGTCCTTGTCTTGCCCTCTTGCTTGCATAAAAGCGCCTCATCAATGGCTGCCCTTATGGCATGGGATGTCTCTGGTGCTGGGATTATGCCCTCTGTTTTGGCAAAGAGCACAGCAGCCTCAAAACAGGCAAGCTGTTTATATGCCCGTGCCTCAATGATACCATCGTGGCATAGCTGAGATACCAACGAGGAGTCTCCATGATAACGAAGGCCCCCTGCGTGTATGCCTGGTGGCATAAAGTCATGCCCAAGGGTGTACATCATGATTAGGGGCGTCAAACCAGCGGTATCTCCAAAGTCATATCTAAATTCACCCTTAGTCAGGGTAGGACAGGATGCTGGCTCAACGGCAATAGCCCTCAAATCTTTGCCATTAAACTTATCGAGCAAAAAGGGGAAACTAATGCCCCCAAAATTGCTGCCTCCACCACAACAACCAATTACGATATCTGGATAATCACCTACAATCTCAAATTGTCTCTTTGCCTCAAGGCCTATTACAGTTTGATGGAGAACCACATGATTCAGTACTGAACCGAGGGCATAGTTGGTGTCTTTGTGGGTAGCCGCATCCTCAACGGCCTCAGAGATTGCCAGACCAAGGCTTCCTGGGCTTTGTGGATCCAGTGAAAGTGCATTTCTGCCAGCATTGGTCTGATCTGAGGGGCTTGGATGGACCTTAGCCCCCCAGGTCTCCATGGCAATACGCCTGTAGGGTTTCTGATTGTAACTCACCCTAACCATATAAACGGTCACATCAATACCAAACATAGTGCCTGCCAGGGCCATTGAAGAACCCCACTGACCAGCCCCAGTCTCTGTAGCGATCCTCTTAATACCAGCCTTTTTGTTGTAATAGGCCTGTGGTACAGCAGTGTTTGGTTTGTGGCTGCCCGCAGGGCTTACGCCCTCGTATTTGTAGTAAATCTTTGCAGGGGTCTTGAGGGCATCCTCAAGCCTCTTTGCCCTACATAAAGGAGAGGGCCTCCACAATGCATATATCTGAAGCACCTCATCGGGGATATCAATCCATCGCTCAGTGGAGACCTCCTGCTCTATTAAACCCATTGGGAATATAGCGCTCAGGTCCTCTGGCCCCACAGGCTGCTTGGTAGCAGGATGGAGTGGGGGCTTAGGGAGGTGGGGCATATCAGCGGCAATGTTATACCACTGACGAGGCATCTCATCGGTTGATAGTAGTATCTTTACATCCTTGTTCATCAATAGCCTCCTGTGCAATAAATATCAAAGCATAGCAATACATTGTTTCAATTAAGCCTGTACTACAGGGTCCAACGCAGGTCCTACCACAGGATGTGATGTTGCCCTGCGAGATGGCTGTCTTACAGGTGGTTTTTCATGAGACCTTTGACATTACTATTTTATAAAGTAATTTCAACAAATGTTCCCCTATAGGTTTTTTGTTAATCTGCCCTATAGACACTGAATTTATATACCTCTTTTTTAGATACCCAGCCTCTTTGTAAGGGCCTCACACTGGTTACACAACTCCTGAGGAAGTCTGTCGCCAAACTGACTGAAGAATGACTTTATCTCCTCAATCTCCTTAGCCCATGCAGAGGGGTCAATCTTAAAAAGCCTTTCCTTTTCTGCTTGGTTAAGGGATAGCCCAGAAAAGTCCATGTCCTCAAGGTAGGGCACAAATCCTAAGGGCGTCTCCTTAGCCTTTACCCGTCCGTGGACCCTGTCAATAATCCACTTCATCACCCTTATATTTTCCCTAAAACCAGGCCAAATAAATCTACCCTGCTCATCGACCCTAAACCAGTTGACCATAAAGATCTTCGGCGGGTTTGACATTTGAGAACCAATGTTCAACCAATGGGCAAAATAATCAGCCATGTTATAACCACAGAAAGGTAGCATCGCGAAAGGGTCTCTCCTTATAACACCTACCTTTAATGCAGCCGCAGCAGTGGTCTCTGAGCCCATAGTGGCGGCACAGAACACACCATGGTTCCAGTCAAAACTCTCAAGCACAAGGGGTATAGTCCTGCTGCGTCTTGATCCAAAGAGCATTGCCGACACAGGCACACCCTGAGGATTGTCCACCTCCTTTGAGAGTGTTGGGGCATTGTAAATAGACACGGTAAATCTTGAATTTGGATGGGCTGCTTTATTACCTGAGCCTGGGTTAAACTCCTTGCCTTGCCAATCCAGAAGCCTCTTTGGGGCAGGGTTGTCCCTTTCCATGCCTTCCCACCAGGGAGTGTTTGTATCAGGATCAAGGGCTGTGTTAGTAAAAAGTGTGGGGAAAAATTTATCTGCCTTTAATGTATCCATCATATTGGGATTTGTTTTATAACAGGTATCTGGGGCAACACCAAAAAAACCTGCCTCAGGATTGATGGCATAGAGCCTCTTATCAGGACCAAAATTTATCCATGCTATGTCATCTCCTAAGGTCCATAGCTTATATCCTGGCAACGAGGGAGACATCATGGCTAAATTGGTCTTACCGCAGGCAGAGGGGAATGCGCCAGTGATATAGGTGATATTGCCCTCTGGGTCTTCTATGCCTGCCACGATCATGTGCTCTGCAAGCCAATTCTCCTTGAGGGCAAGCTGGGAGGCAATCCTCAGAGAAAAACACTTCTTGCCCAGCAGGGCGTTTCCGCCATAACCTGAGCCAACACTCATCACAAGGCTCTCCTGAGGAAAGTGCATTATGAACCTCTTTTCAGGGTCAAGCTCTCCAATTGAATGGAGCCCCTTGACAAAGTCTGAACTGCCCCCAATCCTTTCAATCACCCTGCTGCTCATACGGGTCATTATCTTCATGCTTACGGCTACATAGACAGAATCGGTAATCTGGATACAGTCCTTTGCATAGGGGGAATCTGGCTGACCCATAGTGTAAGGTAGCACATACATGGTCCTCCCCTTCATGCATCCATCAAAAAGCTTGTTGAGTTTAGCCTTTGCCTCCACGGGATCCATCCAGTTGTTGTTGGGGCCAGCCATCTCTTTGGTGGGCTGATTTACAAAGGTTAGGTGCTCCACCCTCGCCACATCAGAGGGGTGGCTCCTGTGTAAATAGGCATTTGGAAACACCTTGTGATTGAGCTCACTAAAAGTGAAATGCCCTCCAATCTTCTCAACGGTCATGCCAATCTCAAGAAGTCTATGTGCCTCATCGTCAGAACCATCACACCAGTAAATCTTTTCAGGTTTTGTGAGCCCTGCCTGCTCATCAACCCATTGTTCAACTTCGGTAGCCATTAATTCCTCCCTTTTGATTTCATAATTACTTCCCATTTTTCATGAAACTTTTGACATTACCGATTTTTGGATATTGTTTGATATTAAATTAAAATCTTGTTTACCACTTAAGTTCCTTGTTCATGAGCTTTTTATAAAAGCCTGGGGGCACAAAGGACTGGACATGTATCTCATCACTGTATATCTTAGTTTGTATCTTACAGGGCCTTCTTATCTCTCTAATAGGGTGCCTCTTTGATGACGCTGAGAATGTCCACCAGTTACCAGCATAGGTTGCAAGGTTAGCTGTGTAAAGGTCAACAATGGGGAATATCAATCTCATTGACTCCTGCACCTCCACAACCATCTCTTTGTGAAAATGTAAAGACTCAGAAAGGGTAACGAACATGCCCTCATCGGTAAGGCAGTCCTTTACATGCTTGAAAAACTCAACAGTAAAGAGACTTTTTGCAAATCCTATAATGTCTGTGGAGTCAACTATGATAACATCTATGTCACCCTTTCTATTTTTGACAAACTCAGCACCGTCCATACATTTTATCTCAACCCTGCTGTCCCCAATTCCTGAGGCTACTTCAGGGAAAAACTTCTTTGATGTCTCAATCACCTCTTCATCAATCTCAATAAAATAGACCCTTTTGACAGTTTCATGTTTTAACACTTCCCTCACTGCCCCACCATCTCCTCCCCCTATGACAACTATGTTCTCAGGTGATGGATGAGAATGCATAAGAGGATGAACAAGCATCTCATGGTAAAAAAACTCATCACGCTCCGTAATCTGCACAACTCCGTCAAGGATGAGCATATTGCCAAAGTAAGGGTTGCTTATTACCATGATCTCCTGAAATCTGCTCTTGCTGTGATGTAAAATATCTTTTACATCATATACATACTGGATAGGGGCATAGGGGTCTTTCTCAAATAGCTTAATCATCATTTCTCCTTATTTATAAATGGTTTTAAGCAAAGTTCTCTGAAATCTTAGCTATTAAGTTTTTATTTATAAACCCTTAGGGTTGATTTTAAAAGCCCTATAATTAAAATTTGGGTGTTATTTTACAACAATAGCCAATAAATTTAATACTTTTCAAAAATTATGTAACGCCAACATGATAATGTCCTAAAAGGTGTTGTGGGTATAGGGTATCGATGCAAAGAGCGATATCAATGCCTTCTTGAATCCCTCAAGGTCACCCCTCAGCAATGACTCCTCTATATCGTTCCTTAAGACCGTGACGTCCTTGTCTTCACTCCTTATTAAATACTTGATGATATGCTCACTAAAGGCTATCTTGACCTCCTTGTTTGCAATAGTCAACCTTAAATCCCTGCTCCCACTTGACCTCTTGATAACCTCTGCTATGGTCAGACAGCCTGTCTAAAATAGGATTGTCTCTATGTCAAGGTGGTCTATGTCAAAGGAGGTCAAAAGATTCTTGCTGACTACTAAATTACTTAGTCCAGGCAGAAAATAGTCCTTTTCTTCTATGAGTCTCACCAAAAAGCTCGGTGTCCCTGTCTCAAACCAGTAACTGTCAAACTCCTTGCCTTTATATAAAAAGGGCAATATGTCAAAGGGGTTGTAGACATTCTACCCTAAGAAGTTATAGCCATTATACCAGTCCCTTAGCTCTTGCAGGTCTACATCCGTCAGGGTATCTACAAACAAGGCTTGCCAAATCTACGAGGGCGAGAGAGAGGAAGTAATACTTGCCTGTGGTGGCTAAGTCATAGACATAACCGTCATTGATTATCTCTCTTAAATTGCTGATGCCTTTGGGGAGTTTCTTCTTCATGGTGTGGGGATATTTTAGCACAGTTAAGACTGGGTTCTGTAGGAAGGCCAGTTAGAGCAGCAGTGCAGGGTTATTTGTAGGAATCAATAGGATTGGATCGCAGGACCATTTCTATCAATAAAAGAATTGACCCCACTTTTTTCTTGACGAATTATAATGTTTCCGATAGCATAATACCCCTTCGGAGTTCCTACAGGCTTTATTATCCACCAAATATCTCTGTCCAGTTTTTGTGGAAATTATACCCCTCTCATCCTGAGAGATGGGAGGGGTCTTGACAAAGTCTATATGATTAAATATGATTTTATCATCTAATATATGTGAGGTGAATATATGGTAAGGAAAACTATTTTAATAGATGATGATATGGTTCAGCAGTTAAATCTAATAGCAAAAAAAGAAGATAGGGATTTCTCCAGCAGTATAAGATATGCTCTGAGAATTGGGCTTATAGCCATTCAGAACCCTGAACTGACAGCAGAGGAAATTGAGGACATATTAGAGGCCAGGGCAGAACTTGAAACAGGCATGATTAAGGAGTTAAGCCTTGAAAATCTATGAAACCCAGAAATTCAAGAGGCTGAGAGAAAAATTAAAAAACAACATTGAAAAAGAGGCATTAAAAAATGCTGTTGTAGAGGTTGCTAATAATCCTTTGACATGCAAAAAACTCAAAGGCGAACTTAAAGACATGAGATGTTATAAATACAACGTAGATGGTCAGGAAAGAAGACTTATCTTTAAGGTTGAAGGAGATGCCCTGTATTTTGTTTCTTTCGGGCCCCCTGAGGGGATTTATAAATAAAGGCAAACAAAACATAGGGACACTTTCCATATTTATTGACAAGTTATAATGTTTCCGATAGCATAATACCCCTTTGGAGTTCCTACAGGCTTTATTATTCACCAAATATCTCTGTCCAGTTTTTGGGGGGTATTGAAGCGTGAACTTTTTACCGAAGAAGGATATTTGTTCAGAGAAGAGGCAATAATATGGAAAGTGTTCCTGTGTTTTATGACAAGCTTTTCAAAATTATTGACTTGGAGGTTGTAAATTTATTATTCTACCCGTTCATTATTACACTTATATAGGAGGCTTTTTATGCCGAGGGCAAAGGGTGGTTTTAAGACTAAGAGATACCACAAGAAGGTATTAGATAGGGCAAAGGGTTATTACGGAGGCAGGAGTAAACTTTACAAGGTTGCTGCTGAGGCAGTAGATAAGGCGCTTTTAGCAAGTTATAAAGATAGAAAACTCAAGAAGAGAGAGTTCAGGGCCCTTTGGATCACGAGAATAAACGCAGCCGCAAGAACTTGCGGTTTGTCTTACAGTCAGTTAATCCATGGACTAAACAAACTGAACATATCGCTCAATAGAAAGGCTCTTGCAGATATTGCCTATAATGATATGAACGCCTTTGAAGAGCTTGCCAAAAAGATAAAGACAGCGACTGCATAATAGTCCTTTGTAATCTCTAACATTACAGCTAAATGAGCGATACCATCAAAGAGACTTTTTTCGAGGAGCTTCAATCAGTTGAGGGTCTTGCAACCTTAGAGAGTCTTAGGGTTAAATATCTCGGCAAAAAGGGTGTGATTACTGAGGCAGTGAAGAAACTATCCTCCCTCCCCATTGAACAGAGACCACAGGCAGGCAAAGAACTCAACGAAACAAAACAGGCAATTGAAGAATCCCTTGGCAAGAAAGAAAAACATCTAAGGGACAAGCAGCTATCAGAAAGGCTTGCTAAGGAATATTTGGACATTACAGTCCCTGGCAGGTATATCCCAAGAGGTAGGTTACATCCTATTAACCAGGTGCTTGCAGAGATTAATCATATCTTTAGCAAAATGGGCTTTGATGTGGAGGAAGGGCCAGAGGTTGAGTTAGACTATTACAATTTTGAAGCCCTAAACATACCTAAGGAGCATCCAGCTCGAGATATGCAGGACACCTTCTATATTTCTGATGAAGTTGTCCTGAGGACCCAGACATCCCCGGTCCAGATAAGGGTAATGGAAAAGAAGGCTCCGCCTCTACGTTTCATATCTCCTGGCAAGGTCTATCGCTGTGATTCTGATGTAAGCCATACGCCTATGTTTCATCAGGTTGAGGGATTGATGGTTGATAAAAATATCTCCTTCAGCCACCTGAAAGGGATATTGGAGACCTTTCTGAAAGAGATGTATGGTTCTTCGGTAGAGGTCAGATTTAGACCAAGCTTTTTCCCCTTTACAGAGCCCTCAGCAGAGATTGATATAAGCTGTATAATGTGCGGCAGCAAGGGTTGCAGGGTTTGCAAAGAAACTGGCTGGTTAGAGGTTCTCGGCGCTGGTATGGTTCATCCGAAGGTCTTTGAGAATGTAGGGTACAATCCTGAGGAATTTACTGGATTTGCCTTTGGTATGGGTGTAGAAAGGCTTACCATGCTAAGGTATTCTATCACCGATATAAGATTGTTTTTCGATAACGACCTAAGATTTCTGAGGCAGTTTTAATGAAGATAACCCTTAATTGGTTAAGAGAATATGTTGATTTCAACGATGATGCAGAGGGACTTGCAGGGCATCTAACAATGTGTGGTCTTGAGGTAGAGTCTATTGAGCAGGCACAGGATGACATAGTGCTCGATATAAATGTGACTCCTAATAGGCCTGACTGTCTCAGTATTTATGGTATTGCAAGAGAAGTTGGTACTATTTATGGCACTGCATTGTCTTTCCCTGAGCATGATTTTATGGCAGAAACTGGTGAGCTTGATTTCAATGTGGATATACTTGATTCTGAATTGTGCCATAGATACGCGGGCAGGATCATTAGAAATGTTAGGGTTGCCCCTTCCCCGGAATGGATGCAAAAACGATTGCTTAATTGCGGCATTAGGGCAATAAATAATGTGGTTGACATTACTAATTATGTGCTGCTTGAACTTGGACATCCTCTTCATGCCTTTGATCTCTCTAAGCTTTATGGAAAGAAGATAATTGTTGCGACCTCTGGCAGGGTTTCAAATAATAATAGTCCATTGAGAATAAATCTCCTTGATGGCACTGAGAGAGAATTGTCAGCAGATATGTTGTTGATTAATGATGCTGAAAGGCCTGTAGCCCTTGCAGGGATAATGGGAGGCTCTAATTCAGAAGTTACAATAGATACTAAGGATTTGTTCTTAGAGAGCGCATGGTTTGAGCCTGCATCTATTAGAAGAACCTCAAGTAGTTTAGGAATAAAGACCGAGTCATCCTTTAGATTTGAACGTGGTGCAGATATAAAACTGCTAAAGAAATCCCTTGACAGGGCTGCCTTTTTGATACATAAGATTGCCGGTGGCTCAATATGTGGTAAGATAGATATATATCCTAAAAGACACCATCCACCACAAATCAACCTTTCCTTTGAGAAAATAAATCGTTATATAGGAATGCCTATCCCTAAAAAAGAGGTATTGAAGATTGTCTCGGCTCTGGGTTTTCAGGTAGAGGCATTCACAGAGGGGATCTCTGTTAGACCGCCCTCAAGTCGTAGAGATATACTTCGTGATGTGGACATAATTGAGGAGATAGTCAGGATATATGGATACAACAGGGTGCCTTCAGTTGTTCCAGAGGCACCTATAAAGATAAACTCACAGGACTCCCAAGCAAAGCAACGAAGACTTCAACTCATAGATACCTGTCGTCAAGTATTGCTTTGTCAGGGTTATAATGAGGTAGTCAACTATAGTTTTATAGGTCCCTATGATATTGATATGCTCAATATATCTAAGGAGGACAAGAGAAGAGACACTGTTGAGATCATAAATCCCTTGAGCCAAGAAGACTCGCTTATGCGAACTCTAATCCTGCCAAGTTTGATTAAGAATCTTGTTCACAACCTATCTTATGGCAATAGGGAAATCAGGATATTTGAAATAGCCAAGGTGTTTATAAAAGGCGCTGCTCAACTTCCTGATGAACATAACCATTTAGCCATGCTGATGCTGCTTGATAAAGAAAAGAGTCTTTATAGGGATAATACGGAGGACTTTTTTGTGCTTAAGGGAGTTGTTGAGTCGCTCTTGGACCATGTTGGCGTAAAAAATGTTGATTTTGTGAGGTCCACAGAACCTTTTCTCCATCCTGGGAAATCGGCTGATATTGTTATTAATGGATGCAACAAACAGGTCAATAATATAAACACTCTTGACGATGCTTTAGGTAAGATAGGTTTTATTGGGGTGCTGTCCCCTCAGGTTGTATCTAAACTACCGGTGAAACTCCAAAGGCAAGAGGCGCTGACTGCAGAGATATCCATTGATGGGCTATTTTTTGCTTCAGCAGACAATAAGCCATCCTTTGCTCCCCTGCCTCAGTTTCCTTATATAGATAGAGACACCGCTGTAGTTGTGGATGAAGGACTTGAGGTCGGTAAATTTTTAGAGATACTCTACTGGGTTACGAAGACTGAACCTTTAGTGGAGGATTGCCGTGTATTTGATC
Organism: uncultured bacterium; assembly: GCA_937949555.1. GTDB lineage: Bacteria > Nitrospirota > Thermodesulfovibrionia > Thermodesulfovibrionales > Dissulfurispiraceae > DUZI01. The sequence continues at coordinate 38,004 of CALEDV010000023.1, forward strand.
TTTATAAGGGCAAAGGTATTGCTGAAGGTAAAAAGAGCATTGCCTTTAATGTTAGGTACAGGTCTTCTGATAAAACTCTCTCTGACACCGAGATAGAGACTATCCACGAGCGACTTGTAAGGGAACTGCTTTTAAAGACTGGCGGGAGCCTTAGAACTTAATAAACTTCTCTCAATAAAACAGTGAGTTGATGTAAGGTGTGAAGATTCTGCTTGACAAAGGCATTAAAATAAGCTACGATGTAATCAAAGATAGGCTTCATGGGCGGTTCCCTCGTCCTGATTTATCCTGATGTTATTGGGCTTAATGTCTCAGGCTGTAATGTCGTAGGAATTTAGTTCTTAGGATGTAAGGTCTTAGGATGTTAGTCTTAAAGACTCAAAGGGATAGAGAGGGCTAAGGGAAACCGCCTTTTTTGCGTCCTTTATTGTTTCCTTTTTCAGAGGTTTATTTATCCTTCCATTGATTAAGTCTATTTTCAATAAAATCTATAATCTTACGCTGTTCTTCAGAACCCCTGTCTTTTACAAAGATAGGCTCTCCAAAGGCGAAAAATACACCTTTGTTTATCTCTAACCTGCCAAAATCCCTAATAATTTTACCGTTATGCCAAGCATCAGTTTTAAGTGCAAAGGGAATAATTGGAACAGCACCGTTCTTTGCAAGTTTAACTCCGATGCTGTTAAACTCTGAGGGATTGAATCTTTCGGCTCTTGTGGTCTGAGGAAATACGACTATTGAGATCCCAGCGGAAAGTTTCTCCAGTCCTTCTTTCATCACCCTTTTAAAATCCTCTCTTGGGTTTGTCCTGGTAACTGTTATAGGGTTTGTAGCCCTCATAATATGTTTAAAGACTGGGTAATTTACGAGGCTTTCCTTTACAATAAAGGTTACGGGCTTAATAGGATCAATCACTACAGGGAGCACAGCAGTTTCAAGGGCGCTCATATGATTACCAACAAATACACAGGGCCCTTTCAGTGAACTGAAATGGTTTACGCCTGTTATCTCAAATACCATTCCTATTTTCTCAAGGGCCTGAAGTACTGTAAAGCTTGTTTTTGCCCAAGCTTTTTTGTCATAGGCACCCCTCTTTGCAATACCGCTATCAAAAAAAATTATAGAAAACAACTTAGGATAAAAAAAGCATTCTGGAAAGATCTTCAAAAGGGACACAGACTTCTTGGGATTTGTTCTATAAGTTCCTGATTCATCAAATTCTAAGGGACTGTCAATGTTCATAGATGTGATTATACCCTTATAGAGCATAAGAATGCTATAATCTTAATCTTAAATTATGAACACCAGCGTAAGATATCATGATAGCCTTTATGAGCAGCTTAAGACCCTCAGGGATTTTACGGCAATAATCAACTCCACCCTTGATTTAGACGATCTCATGAATATAGTTATGGAAAAGGCTAAGACAGAGCTTCAGGCTGAGGCATGTTCAATACTCTTTTACAATGAGAGAACAAAAAAACTTGAGTTTGAGGTTGCTATTTGCAACAATCCCGATACCTGCGAGACTTTGAAGGAGAAGATATATATCGATCTCGGGCAGGGTATAGCAGGCTGGACTGCCCTTCACCAGCAGCCTCTTTACATAGAAGATGTCAACAAGGATGAAAGGTTCTTCAGCGGCGCCGATAAGACCACAGGTTTTGTCACAAAGAGCATCATATCAATGCCTTTAATAGGCAGAAGAGGGCTTATAGGCGTAGCAGAGATTATCAATCCTGCCCGCAAGGATTATGACAAGGAGATATTTGGAGCCCTATGCAAACAGTTTGCCATAGCCATAGAGAATGCCCTTCTATTTAAAGAGTCCATTGAAAGGGAAAGGATTAGACAGGAGTTGGATATTGCTGCATCAATCCAAAAGAGCTTCTTACCGGAGGAACCTTTGCTGCGTAGGGGAGACTATACAGTGAGGGCTATAAATATACCTGCCTATGCTATAGGAGGAGATATATACGATTTTGTTGATTTGACTAACGATAGGGTAGGGGTGCTTATTGGCGATATATCTGGCAAGGGGATCTCTGCGGCGCTTTATATGGCGAAGGTTATAAGTGATTTTAGGCATGTGAGCGTAAAGCAAGACTCTGTCTCTGGCACTATTAATCTTATGAATACCCTGATTTCAAGGGCGCCCAGAGGGATGTTTCTTACCGCTATATATTTGATTTTTCACTACTACAGCGGTTCTATAGAATATATTAATGCAGGGCACCTTCCTATTATAAAGGTATCTCAATCAGGGGAGATTAAAATCATTGAGGCTGTTTCTGGTCCACCTCTTGGCATATTGATTGAGGATTACACCCCCTTTGAACTGAGGCTTGAAAGGGGCGATAGGATTATATTGCTCACTGATGGTGTGATGGATGCCAAAGACAAAAAGGGCAGCCCCTTTGGATTTCAGGATTTGGTATCCTTTATAAGACATAGGGCTTCCTCTAACCGATTGATTGATATGCTGGCGCAGTATGCAAATGATCTTGCAGGGGGGCAACAGAGAGTTGACGATATTACAATCGTAGAGGTAAAGAGGCAATGAAAAAACCCTTGATGCACAAGGCTGCAATAACTATATCCTCTCATCCAATGTATCTGAGTATTGTAAGAGTATTCCTTGAAAAACTACTAAAACTTATGGACCTGCCTACATATATGGTTGAGGATCTAAAGAGCGCTGTTGATGAAGCCTGTTCAAATGTAATAAAGTATGCTTATAAAAACGACTATGAAAGGACCATAAAGGTATCCTTTGAGTGTACCAGCGATAAGGTAGAAGTGGTCATAGAGGACAGGGGTGAAAAACCTGCTGATACGGAGTTTCAAGGAAGGGATCTTAGGGATTTAAAACCAGGAGGGTTAGGTATGCACTTTATCAGGAAGGCCTTTGATGAGATAAGATTTAGACGAATAAGGGGGATAAATAAACTTACCCTGATGAGGCGTTTGTAAAATGGATATTAACATTGAAGATGTAGGAAAAGGCAAGAAGGTGTCCCTTTCGGGCGAGATTGATATGCACACATCACCTGAACTTAGGAAGGCACTGTTAAAACTCACTAAGGAGAAGATATCCCCAATTATCATAGACCTTAAAAACGTAAGCTACATGGACAGTTCAGCAATAGCCACCTTTGTAGAGGCTCTAAAATCAATGATGTCCTATAAGGGCTCTATGAGGCTTTGCAATCTATCACCTCGGGTGCAGGAGATCTTTGCCTTTGCCAAACTTGATAGGGTCTTTACAATCTGCAAAGACATAGAAGATGCCCTATCTCGTTGACAGTTTGATCGCACTTATAGGTAAAAAGACTCTCTCTCTGCTTGCTGTTTTAAGGGATGTATCAATTCTAATTAACAGTGTATTCTACTGGACCTTTATAGCCCCCTTTACTACCGGCAAATTAAGAATTAAGTCAACGGTATCAGAAATGGTTAAGGTGGGCTATAATTCTATACCTATTGTTGCAGTAATTTCTTTCTTTGTGGGAATTATATTAGCTCTTCAGTCTGCCTATCAGCTTAAAAAGGTTGGAGCATTAATATATATAGCAAATCTTGTGGGTGTGTCTCTTACAAGGGAATTAGGACCTATTTTAACTGCCATTATAGTTGCAGGTAGAAGTGGTTCTGCCTTTGCAGCAGAGATAGGTTCTATGAAGGCTGCTGAGGAAGTAGATGCCCTGAAGAGCATGGGAATTAATCCAGTGAGCTTTCTGGTTTCTCCAAAGATGCTGGCAATGCTTATTATGGTGCCCTGTTTAACGGTAATCTCAGATTTTGTTGGTATCCTTGGTGGTTTTGTACTCTCTGTAACAGTGGTCAATATACACCCACAGAGTTATATTCAGCAGACCATCAATGCACTGATGGTAAAGGATGTGATCACAGGATTAGTTAAAGCCGTTGCCTTTGGAGGAATTATTACTATTGTTGGCGCTTATCAGGGCTTTCAGGTCAGTGGTGGCGCAGAAGAGGTAGGTATGAGAACTACTGCATCGGTAGTATCATCAATCTTCATGGTAATACTGTTTGATCTGTTCTTTACGGTACTGTTTTATTACTTTACCTAAATATGCAAAACGAAAGCGCTATTACTATAAAAAATCTTATTACAAGATATGGTGATAAATTAATCTTAAAGGACCTCTCCTTTGAGATACCAAGGTCAAAGATAACTGCTATTGTTGGGGGAAGCGGATGCGGTAAAAGCACCCTACTTAAGCATATTATAGGTCTTCTAAAGCCAGCCTCTGGCAGTATATTAGTTGGCGGCAGAGATATAGTTGCAATGAATGAAAGGGAGTTGAATGAATTTAGAAGGCGCATAGGCGTGCTTTTTCAAGGATCAGCGCTGTTAAATTCTATGACTATAGAGGACAATGTGGCGCTACCTATCAGGGAACATGCAAGATTGAATGAGGCAACCATTAAAATAATGGTGAAGATGAAGCTTGACCTTGTTGGACTCTCAGGCTTTGATGATTTCTTCCCAGCTCAACTTTCTGGAGGCATGAAAAAAAGGGCTGGCATTGCAAGGGCAATGGCGCTCGATCCCGAGATGCTTTTTTTTGACGAGCCACAGGCAGGGCTTGATCCTATTACAGCCGCTGGCTTAGACGAACTGATAATGAAGTTAAGAGATATTTTTAAAATGACCCTTGTAGTAGTCACCCATGAACTGCACAGCCTTTTTACTATAGCGGATCATATAATAATGCTTGATAAGGGTGAATTGATCTTTACGGGCACAGTAGAACAATTTAAGTTCTCTGAACATCCTAAGATAAAGAGGTTTATTTCAAGACAGGTTGAAGAAGATAAATACTGTCCAGAGGATTATTTTAATATAATAACTGCAGATTAACTTAGGAGACAAAGGCATGAGAGAAGAGATTAAGGCGGGTTTGATTGTTATTGGGGCAATGGCTATACTAATAATCTCTGTTATTGCTATTGGAGGCAGTAAGTTATTTGATAGCTTTGATGTCTATTACACAAAGCTCTTCAATGTGACAGGTCTTGAATCGGGTTCACAGGTGAAACTCGGGGGCATGACCGTTGGCAGAGTTCTTTCAATAAGTCCGCCAGCAAAGGAGAATGACCCTATTCTTATTGAGATCGGATTAAAAAAAGGCACGCCTTTATATGAGGGCATAACTGCTTCAATTAGCCAGGTTGGTTTTGTGGGAGACATTTTTCTTCAGCTATCCCTGAGCAATAAGATGGGTAAACCAATAAAGACAGGAGAAACTATTCCCTCTGTGGAACAGTCCAATTTTAACACTATAATGGCAAAGGCAGAGGCATTAACCCTATCTTTGAAGAAGTTGGTAGAGGATGTTGACAAGGTATTTAATGATGACAATATCAATAATGTATCGGAGATTATTAAAAACACAAATAAACTTGTAGTGAGCACCGACAACAGGCTTGATAAGTTGATAGCCTCACTCAAGTCTCTATCTGAAAAACTTTCAGTTACCATATCAAAGGCGGAACTTATTATGGATGATAATAGAGACAACCTCAAACAGGTAATCCTAAAGGCAAAGGACGATATGGTTGCCCTTGAGGGACTTATACAATCCCTTGAATCGTCCTCTGAAAATCTTGGTAATATGCTAATAAAGGCTGAACACCTAATAGATACTCAAAATGACAATCTCGATCAGCTTTTTAGGAAAGTGATAAAGACTACTGAGACACTAAACGATGCAATAAGTAATCTCAATCAGCGTCCCTGGAGGATAATATACCGGGAACGTTCTCAAAGGGAGGAGTAAGATATGAATAGGGTCTTGATTTGTAAAATAGTGTTCTTTTTTATATTGTGCTCCTCTTGCTCAACCACTGAGACAAAGATATATAGTCTTTATTTAAATGACCTTAAGGAATACAAAAACACGCAAAAGGTAGATGCAGTTGCCTTCATACATATAAAGGCACATAAGTATTTGGAACAACCCTACATAGTTTTTAAGACTTCACCCTATGAACTCACCCCTTCATCCTACGCCAAATGGGATACATACCCATCGGAGATTATAAAAGAACAGATATTGGAGTATCTCTCAAAAAGGGGTCCTTTCAAAGAGGTCAAAACTACCCGTCCTGTAATAACTGGCAACTCTTACTTGATATCTATAAATCTTAAGGACCTATCCAGGTATGATACAGGCTCTTTAAGCTACGGAATACTTGCCTTGTCTGTATCCCTCAAGGATAGTGCAGGCAAAGAGATATACCATAAGGAATTTAATCAAAGGGAACCTCTTCAAGACAGAAGCTATCTGAGTCTTGCTAAGGGTATCAGCGCTGCCTTAAATGTTGTATTGATTGAAATGACTGAGGGAATTAACAGTGCGATGAGAGGTCAGGCAGCAAAATAAAATTACCACAATAGAGCCAATTGCAACCCTCGTAGTTTGTTGATGAAAGCAGATAGGTGGCACCTATATGCTTTCTTATTGATATTTCCTCGGGTTCGATCCATTATGTCCCCTATTGAATAGGAGCCCCTAATAATAGGGCATTTCAATGTCGTATCTTCTTGTATATATCCAATCACCAAGGGATTACAAGTATAACCTGAAGATTCAGCCAACAACATTGACAAAACAATATTGAAAGAATAACAATATCGGACTTTAAGTCGTGAACGGAAGTCAGGGAAGAGGAGTGAGGTCCTAAGGGCCAATGCTCCCGCTGCCCCGCAGCCGTGATGGGAACGAAAGACCGTGCTAAAGAGTCAAGAGTCTTCAGTCAGGAGACTTGAGGCCTTTAGTAAGCCACTGTCATGTGTAATATCATGATGGGAAGGTGGTCAAGTAGGAATGCTTGCCTTAGTGTATAACCCATTGAGGTAAGTAGATGCCCTAAGCCGGAAGACCTATCTGCTTCATGTTTGCGTCAAACTTCTGGGGAGAAGATGATGCTTACAATTGATGTATGCCATAGTTTTTTAGCCATTTTCTATCAAATTGCCTATCTAAGGTCAAAGGCCTTTGCTTTGCCTCCAGAGTATTCAATATCTTGTCATTACTGCAAAGGCATGAATCTAAGAGTCAACAGGACAATTATCCATCTTTTTTTGATTCTTGATTTTTATTTCTTTTTACGCCAGGCCTTTGTAATGGTTGTTTCTAATAACAGTCCTATCCTTACAAAAAACATCCCTGTCACATACAAGGAGGTGATGCAGTAGCCCTGTTATTTATGAGCGTTACGAACGCTTGTATTTCAAGAGGATCTCGAATCCCGATGGTTTTTTGAAAAATCAAGATATCGGGAGGGTAGTGATGAGGTATTTTATACAAAGTGTTAGGGTTTTGATTGTTGTGTGGTCTTTGCTATCTTCAACTTATGTTTTTGCACAGGAGGCGGAACTCCGGGAGATAGTTGTGACTGCCTCAAAGACTGAAGAGGACATAAAAGATGTACCAGCCTCAGTTGAGGTGATTACCCGTCAGCAATTAGAGGCAAGGGGTGCTATAAAGTTAAACGACATCTTAAGGTTGGCAACAGGTGTGTATCAATACACAGGTCTTACGAGAGACAACTCTGCAGTAAGTATAAGGGGCTTTGACAATAAACAGAGCCTTATACTCATTGACGGCAGGAGACTCTCTGGTGAGCCTACCGGTGTGTTTGAGATAGATAGGATTACCGTTGAGGATATTGAACGGATTGAGATCGTCAGAGGTCCTGTGAGCGCCCTTTATGGTAGTGATGCCCTTGGAGGTGTTATAAATATCATCACTCGTACTTCGGAAAAACCCTTTTTTCAGTTTCACCCACAGTTTGGCACCTATAGGGGTGATGGCAATAGGACCACTATCTCTGGCATTGCTGGCAGTGGTGATTTAGGCAGGTTCAATGTGATCCTATCTGGGCTATATCAGAGGCAAAAGCCCTTAATAGTCAACAACGACACCACCCTTGATGATGGAGACCTAAAGAGGGTATCTATGAAGACTCATTACTCCTTCAGCAAGTCAACAAAGTTGATGTTTGACGGCTCTTACACAAAAGAGTTAGTCAGGCTTCAGACAGAAACCATGGGGCAGATAAACAGCAGTAGATATGACAATTACAGATATGACCTTTCTTTAGCCCTTGACCATAGGAGTGATTTGGTTGACCTCTTTGTAAGGGGCTATACCTCTGTGTACAACAAAGACTATGAGCAGAGGAACAAAAAGACCGGGGCCCTCACAGACTTCTATCCCGCAGAGCGTAAGACCCCTACAGTAGAGATCAGGGCTACGAAGGAGTTGTTAAAGGGGCATGTTACCACCTTAGGTGCAGAATACAGGAGCGATTACTACCGTGGTGCGAAGGTCACTACAGGTGAGGGCACCTACAGCGAGACAAGAGAAGGCTTAACGAGGTCAGGCTCTGAAAAGACCATTGGTTATTGGGCAGTATACCTTCAGGATGAGTGGATAATTGACAACTCTCTGATCTTAGTGCCTGCCCTTAGATACGACGACAGCGATAAGTTCAGTAGTAATATATCACCGAGGTTAGGCGTCACCTACAAGGTTTATCCAAACCTTCGTTTAAAAGCAAATATCGGGCAGGCCTTTAGGAGTCCAAATGTAGAAGAACTCTATCAGTTCTTTACTACAAGGATGGCAAGGTTTTGGAACTCTGTAAGAGGCAATCCAAATCTCAAACCTGAAAAGTCCACAAGCTACGAGCTCGCCCTTGAGGCAGAGACAGGTAAATTCAGAGGAAGGACGGCATTGTTTTACAACGATGTAAAGGACCTTATAAAAAATGTCCTCACTGGGGGTAAGGGCACAGCTACGGACCCACAGGTATTTGTATCACAAAACATCAGCAAGGCAAGGATTCAGGGTTTTGAGATAGAATCAGGTGTAGAGATTACTAAGGGATTAGACCTTAGGGCATCATACACCTACCTTGATGCAAAGAGTAAGACCGATGACAAACCACTAACCTTAAGACCCAAACACAAACTCGTTGCACAGGGTAGCTACCAATACAAACCCTGGGATGTAAGGTTAGACCTTTGGACTGAGTATATAGCTGATTATGTAATGAGTGACTATGAAGAAAAAAGCTACAACACCTGGCACTTTAATATCTCAAAGGATATCAATAAAAACTTCAACCTATGTGTTGGCATAGACAATATCTTCAATAAAAAAGACAGTGAGATCCCCTTAAATGGCGTATTTTATTATGCTGGCCTAAGGGCAAGATTTTAGAGGATCAAAACAATGGATATAACTAATACTACTGTAGTCAAGGCAGATAGATTCAAGGCAATGCAAGAGGGTATGTCTTTAAAGGACATACCCCTTGAGTGGCTCTATGGCAATGTAACCAATGATCCCCTCAGATTTGGCTTTTACAGTAAGAGGGTAGTTCATCCAACCATAAAGAGTCCTCTCATAAAAGATAAGGCCCTGCAAAACAGATGGTCTCAGTTTATGACAATGGAGGATAATGAGGGCTCGAGGGTTGCATATATACACATACCCTTTTGCATCAGTCGTTGCCATTACTGCGGGTTTTTTCAGCATTTTGTGGATCGAGGGCTCGAGGATGCCTTCATAGACAGCCTCATCAAAGAGCTCAGGATGGCAGAGGACGCGAGATTTATCCAGTGCCGACCCTTTAATGCAGTCTATATAGGGGGAGGTACTCCGTCAGCGCTTAAGACAGACAGCCTCAGGGGGCTTTTAAATGCTATAAGGAATTCGATACCTATGAAGGAAAACTGTGAATTCACCATGGAAGGGTCCTTACAGACCTTTACTGAGGAGACCTTTGAACTGTGTAGGGATTCAGGGATAAATCGTCTTTCCTTTGGGGTACAGTCTTTCAATACCTCTGTAAGGAGGCTTGTGGGCAGGATGCTCAGTGGTCAGGAGGTGCATGATCGCCTTAATAGGCTTGTTGAGAAGGCTGACAGCATGGAGATGCTTATTGTTATTGACCTCATCTTTGGCCTGCCCCTTCAGCACATGCCTGTGTGGGAGGAGGATATAGATACATACATCGCCTCAAAGATACACAGTGCAGACTTCTACCAGCTCAATGTGTTTTCAGATAGCAGGCTGAAGGAGTTTACTGATAAGGGGCTATTGCCATCACAGGCAGGGCTGCCTGAGCAGGCAATGATGTTTGCAAAGGCCGTTGATATTATGGAAAGGAAAGGACAGCTTAGACTGAGCAACATCCACTGGGCAAGAACTCATGGGGAGAGAAACCTCTACAACAGCCTTTCAAAGGCTGGTTCAACGATCATACCCTTTGGTCCTGGTGCAGGAGGTAGGGTGATGGGTTCAACGACATTTATAACAAAAGACATTGACCGATACATCAAAGAGATTGATGAGGGTGTTAAACCTCTGATGTTTATGACAGAGCCCATCAAAGACTATCAAGTGTATTATCAATTAATTGGTCAGTTAGATAGGGGCTTCATAGACCTAAGGGCATTACAATCTCATTATCCACAATACTACAGTTTAGCAATGGAGTTGATACAAAAGTGGCAGAGTAGAGGATTTGTCTTTGTGTCTGATGCAATAGCAAATCTGACCTTGGCAGGTCAGTTCTGGTATGTAAATCTAACCCAGGCACTTATTGATTGGTTGCAACTAAAGACAGGAGGTATGATGTGATAGGAGTAATAGTTGTTCTTATATGTATTTTGCCCTGGCTATCAGCCAATGCAGAGGTATACATAGATGACCTTAATACAAAGGTAGAGATCAATTCCAAACCCCAAAGGGTAGTAGCACTCAATGCCTCAAACCTTGAGATGCTCTTGGCATTCAGGGCAAATATTGTAGGAAGACCTGAAAAGACAGGCATGACAGAGGGCCTCTATGAGAGGGTAAAGGGGATAGATGATATTGGACATACTGCTAATCCCTCTTTAGAGAAGATCGTATCTTTAAGGCCTGACTTAGTTGTTGGTAATGCAGTGAGCTTTCATCAGGCCTTGGTGCCATCACTTAAAGAGGCAGGCATAAAGACCCTTCTCGTCTCAATCAAAGATTACGACGATATATTCAGCAAGATAAGATTGTTTGGTAGGGTTTTCAGGGATGAAAGGACTGCTGAGGAGATCATCAAAGGCATAAAACAAGAAACCGCTGAAGTGAAGGCCTTAACAAAGGGCAAAGGGGACAAAAGGGTCTTGGTAATATGGGGGTCGCCTCAGAGTTTTTCAATGGCAACGGCCCAGAGCTTTGTAGGTTCATTGCTAAAGGAGCTAAAGATTGCTAACATTTCAGCGGGCCTTAAGATGCCTACCAATAGTCCGTACATACCCTTGAACCTTGAATACGCCCTATCTAAAGATCCCGATGCTATTTTCATAATAACAATGGGCAATCCCGAGACTATGAGGCAGAAGGCAATCAGGGAGCTTGAGAAAAGCGGTGCCTGGTCTGCCTTTAGGGCAGTGAGGGAAAATAGGGTCTATTATCTACCCTATGAACTCTTTACGGTCAATCCCTCCTTGAGGGTTGCCGATGCAATGAGGCACCTTGTGATTACACTTTACGAAGGGCAATGAAAGAGATAAGATGCAAGAAGTGTAAGAGGCTGTTGATGAAGGGGGATGTAAAGAGGATTGAGATAAAGTGCCCGAAGTGTGGTTATGTTCAATTAATTGAAGGAGAGAGGTCTTTGAAGGTCGAAGATAAACAAACATCAAAGGAGGCGTCATGAAGGTATTGATCCTCTGTGCATCAAGATATGGCTCCACAGAGCAGATAGGCCGATGGATGAAGGAGCGATTTATCTATGAAAGTTATGAGGTTTATATGATTAAACCTTTTGACGAGGTAAATCTGGCAAACTACGATCTTATTGTTTTAGGTTCTGGTATCTATAGCCATAGACCTCTACCTGAATTGAGTAGTTTTATCGAGAAGAATTTAGCCACCCTTAGAACTAAAAGGGTTGCCCTATTTGGTGTGCTTATGAAGACCAGTCCTGTTTTTTACAAGGGTAAGATCCATGGCGGATTAGGGCACCTTAAAGACACCATTGATCTCCTTGGAGAGTCAGTTATACATGCAGACATGCTTCACGGTGAGATGGTTCCTTCAAAGCTCACAAAGGAAGACCTCGATGCTGTGATGAGATTTTATAAGATGCTCAATCTGCCAGAAAGGGAGCTTAAAGAACGATTAAGGCCTAGGACCCTTATGGACAAAAAAGAGGTCTGGGAGTTTGTTGAAAAGGTCATTGCAAAATAAGAGACTTGTCTTAGTCTTTGTGGGATTTTTTCTTTTAATCTCAGGCGTTGTGTGTAGTCTAAAGATCGGCAGCGTAAATGTAAATATCCATGAGATCTTCATACTGCTCTTTCATCCTGAAGATGCAGCGACCTATCATATTGTCTTTAACATCAGGCTCCCAAGGATCTTAATAGGTGCTTTGGTGGGAATGAACCTCGCAGTTTCTGGTGCAATCCTTCAAGGGGTGTTGCGTAACCCGATAGCTGAACCATCTATAATAGGCATCTCATCAGGGGCAGGGTTATTCGCAATCATTGTGATGATACTCGTTCCAGAACAGACTATCTATGTGCCTCTGGTTTCTTTTATTGGTGCAATGCTTGCAGCAACGATGGTCTATGGCATTGCCTATAGAAGCAAGTTATCGCCTATGGCACTGATACTGTCAGGTGTTGCCATGGCTTCCTTTTTGGGTGCCTTCATGACTACACTGATGGTCTTTCATAGCGACAAGGTTCAGGGTGTGATTAATTGGTTAGCAGGTGGTTTCCCTGCAAGGAGTTGGATGCACCTTAAGACAATACTACCTTATAGCCTCTTTGGTCTTACAATGGCATTTCTTTTAGGTAGGTATGTAAACATCCTGCTTTTAGGTGATGATATCTCAAAGAGCTTAGGACTGAGGTTAGAGTTGACAAGGCTTACACTTATCGCCCTCTCAGCCCTGCTTGCTGCCTCTGCAGTGTGTGTATCTGGACTGATTGGTTTTGTAGGGCTGATTGTACCACATATGGTCAGGCTTGTGATTGGCTCAAATTATAGTTATCTCCTGCCCTTTTCAGCGCTCTTTGCCTCGTCCTTTGTTATATGGACAGACCTTGCTGCAAGGACGATCTTTTATCCTGTGGAATTACCAGTAGGTATTTTCATGGCATTCATGGGCGCACCATTTTTTCTTTTCTTACTTAGAAAAAATCTAAAGGTCTACAGGGCTTCATAATGGATAGAGGATTGATGCTCAAAGGGGTAAGCTTTGGTTACACTGAGGCAGAGGTATTGAAAGATTTATCTCTGACTTTTAAAGACAGTGGCATTGTATCAATAATTGGTCCAAACGGTTCAGGCAAGTCCACTATACTAAGGCTAATAGCGAGGTTATTGAGGCCAGAGAAGGGTTATGTGCTTTTAGACGGTAAAAATATCCTGAGTTTGCCCACAAAGGCTGTAGCCAAGAGATTAGCTATTCTCACACAGAACCTTAAATGTCCAGAGGATATAAGGGTAAAGGATTTAGTCAGCTATGGCAGGACACCCTATAGCAGTATTTTTGGTAGCAGCGCAGAAGAGGACAGAAGGGTTATAAACTGGGCAATAGAGGTTTGTGGTCTAAAAGACCTCAGTGAAAGGCCTGTGGTTAGCCTATCAGGAGGGGAGAGACAGAGGGCATGGATTGCGATGGTATTGGCGCAGAGGACGGACCTTCTCCTGTTGGATGAACCTATAACATACCTTGACATACACCATCAAATTGAGATGATGGAGCTTGTAAGAAGACTAAATGTGGACTATGGGGTAAGGATCCTGATGGTCTTACATGACATAAATTTAGCGATAAGATTTAGTCAGAGGCTGATAGCAGTCAAAGATGGACAGATAGTTGGTCAAGACTGTCCAAAGACCCTGATCACTGAAGATTTTCTGTTAAAGGTATTTAACATCAAAGCAGAGATAATGACAAAGGCTGGACTTCCTTATATCATACCTTGGGGGATCGTTACTTGACAGATATTTTAAGATATCAATCCTTTCTTAACATAGGCTGTGAGTTTTATCCCTGCCATGAGATAGCCAATTTTCACAATTGTATGTTTTGCTGGTGTCCACTTTATCTGCTTGACTGTAAAGGCAATTACTTAATGATCAATGGCATAAAAGACTGCTCTCACTGTGTGTTGCCCCATATTGAGGGTGGGTATGAATATGTGCTCAAGGCGGTAAAAGAGCAGGTGTTCAGTCATAAAAGACAGAGAAGTGGCAGCAGGCGTAAACCGTTAGTTGATCAGTTAAGACTTTTTCTTTAAGCTTTTTGATCTGCAGTCCCTTTGCTGGAATTTTTTACTTTCTCGATACAGCCAGATGATTTTACGCCATAGCTTATAGAGATATATGACATTTCTATATATGAAGGTCATCAAAGGAAATATTTCAGCAATATGTCCTTAAATTGCCGATAGGAGTAAGAGGGTGTGCTGAAAGGGCTTTATTGCCACAGCTTTTTGCAAGGCCTTTGGACTTTTACAAATGATGCTCATTAAATCACCCCTTGATGACTTAATGAGCTATGACCCCTTTTTAATAAACCCTGTGGCAGTATAGGCATGCCCTCTTACTCTTACAGGTTTCTATCGGCAATCTTGGGATATGTAGGTTTTATTGATTTAACGCCCTTTAAACAATACAATATATAATTTGCATTTCACTAAATAGGATGTTTTGGAGGAGATAATAAGTGGACAGGCAGTCCTTTGAAAAACTCGATTATTACAAACTGCTTGCTATTATTGCAGAGGGTGCACATAGTCCTGTATCAAGACAGAGGGTTATGTCATTGGAGCCTCTTCAGGATGTGGAAGATATAAGGTTAAGAAATGCTCAAATAGAAGACATTAGGGCTGCTATACAACGGGGTTTTGCCATAAGCCTTCAGGAGTATTCCGATATTGTTCCCTTGATTAAGAAAAGCACCCCTCAGGGTGCAATTCTTGATGCCTTTGAGCTGTACTGTTTTATCGCTGTATTTGAAAATACGGAGCATATTCTTGGACTTCTTGGACAGCATCCTGAGCTTGTCAGTCTTCAGAGGGTTGTAGATAATGTGAATTCCTGTAAGGGATTGCTAAAGAGATTAAAACTTTCTGTAGATGCAGAAGGCAATATTCTTGATACAGCATCGTCAGCTCTTAAGGCTGTGAGGACTTCTATAAGGGGCATTGAGGCAAAGATACGCAGGAAGCTTGAAGATCTGGTGCAGTCTAAGGAAATTGCGGTTTTTTTGCAGGATAATTTTATTACCCAACGCTCAGGCAGATGGGTGATTCCTGTAAGAATGGATTCAAAGGGGCAGGTTTCAGGGGTGGTGCACGATGTGTCAAAGTCCGGAGAAACTGCCTTCATTGAACCCCTATCCATTATAAACCTTACCAATGAGCTCGAAAATATGAGGGCAGAAGAAAAGTCAGAGGAGATTAAGGTGCTCAGGGAGTTATCTGATGATATTAGGGGCAATGCTGAGATTATACTGCTCTCTTTTGAAGCGCTTGTGTATTATGATTTGCTCAATGCCATTGCTAACTATGCTGAGAGATTGTCAATGGAGTCTCCTTCAGTAGTGGACTCACCTGGCATAAAACTCTTTAATGCAAGGCATCCCCTTCTTTATAACAGTTTGCAGGCAAGGGGCATGGAAGATACCTTAGTGCCTCTTGATATTGTTATAGATGGCAGCAAACCACTTATGATAATTACTGGGCCAAATGCAGGCGGTAAGACAATTGTTTTAAAGACTGTTGGGCTCTTAACCCTGATGGCGCTTACGGGTATGCCTATACCAGCATCATCACTCTCTGTATTCCCTGTGTTTAGCAAAATACTTGCTGATATTGGCGATGAGCAGTCAATAGAAGACAGCCTTTCGACCTTTGCTGGTCATATATCTAACCTTTCAAGATTTATATCTCAAGCTGACAGTAATTCTATGATACTCATTGATGAGCTTGGCACCGGGACGGATCCCCTGGAAGGCGCAGCCCTTGCCTCAGCAATATTAAAAGAACTCAGAGACACAGGCGCTTTGGTGTTAGCCAACACCCATCTCTCTGAGATAAAGGGTTTTGTGCAGAGGTCTGAGGGTATGATCAATGCCTCTATGGAGTTTGACCCAAAGGGTTTTAAACCCCTTTACAAGCTATCTATAGGGATCCCTGGACAATCCTATGCCTTTGAGACTGCCCGCCGTTATGGAATCTCTGAAAGGGTAATTGACACTGCAAAGGAACTTCTTGGCAGCCAAAAAATTGAGCTTGACAGCCTGTTAAGGGAACTTCAAGAGAAGGTTCAGCACTATGAAAGAATGAATGCAGAACTTCAGGAAAGGCTTATTGGGGTACAAAGACAGAGGGACGAATTAAAGGGGCTTATGGAGCAGGTGCAAGAGCAGAGTAGGGCGATATTGTCTAAGAGCCATAGGGATGCTGAGATGTTGATTGAGAAAACAAGGCAAGAGCTTTATCAACTCCTTGAAGAGGCAAAGACAATGGAGAAGGCATCTCTTAAGGCGTCTATAAAGCAGGTTTCGACAATGGCACAGGAGATGAGAAGGTCTATGGAGGCATTGCAGCCTACCTTGGACAATAAAAGCCCCTGTATAGGTGAAATTAAAGAGGGAGACAGGGTTTATTCTGTTGTTGCCGGAGGTCCTGCAAGGATTGTGCAGATTAATCAAAAGCAGGAGAGGGTCAAGATAAATGCACAGGGCATAGAGTTTGATGTGCCTTTGAAAGATATATCCTTGCTTAAGGAGGGCAGACAAGATAAGGGCATCACAGAGATTGTTGATAGTGAAGACCCTGGCATAGTTCTTACAGAGATAAATCTAATTGGAAAGAGGGTTGATGAAGCCCTTTCTGAGGTAGAACCATTTTTAAATCATGCCTTTTTGTCAGGTATACATGAGGCGGTCATAATACACGGCGTTGGTTCAGGCATATTGAAAAGGGCGATACATCAGCACCTAAAGGGGCATAGTCTTGTGAAAGGTTTTGCAAATGCAAGCCCTTCTGAGGGTGGTGCAGGGGTGACAATAGTCAAGTTTAAGTAGCCCTCGGCATGTTTTTTAATCTATTGCTGCCTATTATTTAGGCAGTGTCAATCAATTTAATCTTATAACCCACTGATATTTGGAGGTATGATTAATGGCACATTAGTTGCGTATTACATTTTGTCATGTCAACTGTGATATTAAAACATCTTCACAACGAAGGGCCTGGCACTATTGAGGAATATCTAAAGAATAAGGATATGTCCTATAGGGTCATCGAAATATACAATAATGAGCCAATACCTTCTGTTGATGATTTCAGTATTCTTGTTGTATTAGGCGGCACCATGAGCGTCAATGATGAGGACAGGTATGCCTTTATAGGGCAGGAGTTAAGGTTAATAGAAGATGCTTTATGGAAGGGCAAGAGGGTTATTGGGATCTGTCTTGGAGCGCAACTGATTGCCAAGGCTCTTGGTAGTAGAGTTTATAAGGGAGAGGTTGTTGAAGCAGGATGGGGTGATATTGTCTTCACTAATAATGGTCTTAGAGATACAAATATAAGAAAACTTGCTATGCATCCCAGTGTAGGTGATCTATGGCAGAGGATCAAGGTATTTCAATGGCATGGTGAGACCTTTGACATCCCTAAAGATGCAGAGCATCTTGCAAGTTCTGAATTATATCCAAATCAGGCATTCAGATATAACCAGTTTGTCTATGCCTTTCAATTCCATATTGAGGTTACCAAGGGCATGATAACTGATTGGATGAGTAATGAGCCCATTGATAAAGGGCTACTTAACAGGGATACTGAAAATTATTACGACATGTATTATGGAAGGGCAAAGAATTTTTATGAGTCCTTTTTTAGGTTAGATTAGCACAACAAAATTGACAGAGGAGGTGAAAGAGTGAAGAAGATTGAGGCAATCGTGAAACCCTTCAAGCTTGACGATGTTAGGGATGCCCTAAATGAGATAGGCATTCATGGTATGACTGTGACGGAGGTAAAAGGCTTTGGGAGGCAAAAGGGACATACAGAACTCTATCGAGGAGCCGAGTATGTAGTGGACTTTATACCTAAGATAAAGATAGAGGTGGTAACCTCTGATGATTTTGCACCAAAGGTGATAGATGCAATCGAGAAATCTGCAAAGAGCGGAAAAATAGGAGATGGGAAGATATTTGTGTATCCCATTGAAGAGGTAATAAGGATTAGAACAGGCGAGCGCGGTGAAAAGGCAGTATAAAAAACAAAAAACACAAGGAGGATTGATTTGATGACACCAAAGGATGTAATCAAGATGGCACAAGAGAACAAGGCAGTGATGGTAGATTTTAAGTTTCTCGACTATCCAGGCATATGGCAGCATTTTGCAGCGCCTATATCAGAGCTTACGGAATCGGTATTTGAAGAGGGGCTTGGTTTTGACGGTTCCTCTATAAGGGGTTGGCAGGCTATTCACACTTCAGATATGCTTGTGATGCCTGACCCCTCAACAGCAGTAATGGACCCCTTTGCCAAGGTCCCAAATATCAGTCTTATCTGTAATATTGTTGACCCCTATACAAAGGAATACTACTCAAGGGATCCCCGTTATATTGCCCAGAAGGCAGAGGCATATCTAAAGTCAACGGGGATTGGAGATATTGCCTATTTTGGTCCAGAGGCAGAGTTCTTTATCTTTGATAACGTTAGATTTGATCAGAATTCATATAGTGGGTACTATTTTATTGATTCCGTAGAGGGTATATGGAATTCGGGCAGGGAGGAGAACCCAAATCTTGGCTATAAACCAAGACACAAGGAGGGGTACTTCCCTGTTCCACCTACTGACAGCCTTGTGGATATCAGGCAGGAGATGGTCCTGGAGATGCAAAAATGCGGCATTTATGTCGAAAAGGAGCATCACGAGGTAGCCACCGCAGGGCAGGCTGAGATTGATATGCGTTTTGAGTCTTTGGTCAAGATGGCTGATGCCCTTATGATGTTTAAATACATCATCAAGAATGTCGCCAAGAAGCATGGCAAGACAGTAACCTTTATGCCAAAGCCCATATTTGGAGACAATGGTTCGGGTATGCACACCCATCAGAGCATTTGGAAGGGCGGAAAGCCCCTTTTTGCCGGCAATGGATATGCAGGATTAAGCGATACAGCGCTTTACTATATTGGCGGTATATTAAAGCATGCAAAGTCACTTGCTGCAATCACTAATCCTACTACTAATTCCTATAAAAGATTGACACCAGGGTTTGAGGCGCCTGTAAATCTTGCCTATTCTGCAAGAAATCGTTCTGCTTCTATTAGGATTCCCACTTACTCTGCAAGTCCAAAGGCAAAGAGGTGTGAGGTCAGATTCCCTGATCCTTCTTGCAATCCCTATTTAGCCTTTGCCGCAATGCTTATGGCTGGGCTTGATGGCATTGAGAACAAGATTCATCCAGGAGAGCCTTTGGATAAGGATATTTATGAGCTTGGACCTGAGGAACTTGCTTCGGTTCCCACAATGCCTGCTAGCCTGGATGAGGCATTGGATAATCTTGAGGAGGATCATGAGTACTTATTAAAAGGCAATGTATTTACCGAGGATGCCCTTGAGACATGGATAAGCTACAAGAGGTCAAGGGAGGTTGATGCCCTTAGGCTTAGACCACACCCCTATGAGTACTTCCTCTATTACGATATCTAACAGTAAGTTTTGCCATCCAATAATTAAGCCCCTCTTTTTAGGAGGGGCCTTGTGTTCCTTGCAATCCCATAATCTCGGTAACTTCATGTGCTTTGGCAGATGTTGCTCTCTCAAGAACTGCAACAGGGATTACAATAAATATGTGCTGATAATATATAATCTAAGTTCAATATCATAGGAATCATAGGAACAAGGAGGAATATCAATGAAGTCGTTGAAGGGAACAAAGACAGAAAAAAATATCCTAACCGCCTTCGCAGGGGAATCTCAGGCAAGAAACAGATACACCTATTTTGCCAAACAGGCAAAGAAGGAAGGATATGAGCAGATAGCCTTTATATTTGAGGAGACGGCTAATCAGGAAAAGGAACATGCCAAAAGGCTCTTTAAGCAGCTTGAAGGTGGAGAGGTGGAGATATGCGCTGCCTTCCCTGCTGGGGTTATTGGGACCACTGTAGAGAACCTCAAAGAGGCTGCTGCAGGGGAAAACTATGAGCAGACCACTATGTATCCAGGATTTGCGAAGATAGCGAGGGAGGAAGGCTTTGAGGCTATTGCCCTTATCTTTGAAGCTATTGCTGTAGCTGAGAGGCAACATGAAAAGAGGTATCGTGCCCTTATGTCCAATATTGAAAAGGGTATCGTATTTAAGAGAGACCAGAAGACAACCTGGCGTTGCCGTAATTGTGGATATATGCATGAAGGCTTGAGCGCTCCTGAAAAGTGTCCTGCCTGTGATCATCCTCAGGCACACTTTGAGATTAACGGAGAGAATTGGTAATACTTTAATTTGTAGTCTATTGTGTTTAAACCGTTCATGCCTCTTAGGAGTTGCTTGAACGGTTTAAACAATCTCAATGTTAGTTTTCTATCGCCTCCATAGCAATTCTCTCAGCAAGCGTAAAGAGCGCATTCTTTCCTCCTTCAGTCCTTGATTCAATGTAGAAGCGCACCTTGGGTTCAGTGCCTGAGGGCCTTATCATAAACCATGAGCCATCCTCAAGGATTATCTTAGTGCCATCAACAGTAAGAACCTCTTTAACGGCAAGGTCAACTCCGTTGAGATTGATGCTTGTGCCTGCAGGATATTTTTTTGATACCACCGATAGCTTATCAAGCAATGGTTTGCCTGCCAACGAACGGTCAACGGCAATGCCTGACCTGTCTGGATAGAATGTGCCAAAGGTATTCATTATTTCCTTCAGATAGACACTGATGTTTTTCCCTATAACGGCCATCATCTCAAGGGCAACAAAAAGACCAATTAGTGCGTCCTTTTCAAGGGTATGATTGTAAAGGGAGATCCCGTCGGATTCCTCAAAGGCTACTATTGCCCTTTCTGTTGCAGATTCAAGCAGATAGGGCCTGAAGTTTTTGAATCCCACCTTGGTCTCTTTTATTGCAATGCCTAATTTATCTGCAATGGCATTAACAAAGTTGCTTGTCCCCACTGATTTAGCTACACAACCCCTAATGCCCTTGTGTTGATATAAAAAGTGCAACGCCATTGCCCCAAAGTAATTCATTGGGATCTGCATAGAGCCATCTGAAAACCTTATCCTGTCTCCATCGGGGTCCATTATTACTCCAAGCTTAAACTTGGCGTTGCTTCCTTTTAGTATTGCTTCTACCCCTATCATGTTCTTTTCTGAAGGTTCAGGGGCAATCCCACCAAATAGATAGTCTTGTTCTGTCCTTAGATATAGAATCTTTTTGCTTTCCCCTAAGATTCTTTGCACCTTTCCTCTTGTGGCTCCATGTACATTATCTATGCACAATAGCAAGTCTTCACTGTTTATAAAACTTATGATCCTTTCTAAATCAATGGTTGATTTAGTCTTTAAGTATTTAATGTATAAATCAGTGAGGTCAATATGTTGGAGGGAGCTCACAGGATAGGTCTTAAGGACAACTCCCTTTTTCATCATCCTATTGGCATAGGATTCAAAAAGAGAGGTTATCTCTGTGCCGGCAGGCCCACCATCTGAAGGGTTGAATTTGAAGCCTGCAAAGTTTGCAGGGTTGTGGGAGGGGGTTAAGTTAATAGAACAGGCTGCCTTTAGCATCTCTAAGCCTGCAGAGAATTCAGGGGTGATTGATTCACCGCTATACCAAGTTAGTATGCCCTCCTGTTGCAGCAATCCTATGACTTCCATTGCGAAGTCCCTACCCAAAAAGCGATTGTCGTGTCCGACAATAACACCTCTTTTTTTTATCTCCTCAAAGCTATCTACCCCCATGGCTTGCATAAAATCCTTATCTTCACTCTTGAACGCCTCAATTATTGCAGAGGTAACGATCCTCACATTATTGAAGGTATAATCTGTCCCAATCTCGCCCCTCCATCCTGAGGTGCCGAATACTATCTCAGCAGGTTTTGTGTTTTCCCTTGCAAATCTTTCAATGTTGGGAAGGAGAGACTTGTTATTGCGTGGGTCCTTTAGTATTTCCTTCCAGCACTCTGAGGCATTGGTAAAGGTATTTCCCATTGAAATATCCTCCTTTGTTTTCTATCGGTAGAGAGTATATTGTATTGAAAGCCCTGTTTACTTTTCAATTATTGGTTCTTCAGAATAATTTGTGTATTGCCAGAGGTTTGCTCAAGCACGCCAAGTATCATATTGATAATAGTAGTGTTGCCAGCACCCTTTGGACCTGACAGTCCAACTATCTCTCCGCAACCAACCTCAAAGGATATGTTTTTGACACCCCTTAGACTTCCAGAATCCTTGCACACACCCGATATAGATAGGGTCATGATTTAATCAGTTGATGATTGCATGTTCTAACAGAGAGTAAAGCATACTGCAGCAGGATGCAGGAGAACTTGCTATTGTGGAAGGCATAGCATAGGGTATAGATAGGGCAATATCCTTATAGTAGGGGTCGCCTGTTATTCTATTAAGTGCCAGTAGGTTGTCCAGCATGACTGAGTTGCTGGAGGGCAGTACATTATCTGTTATATCTTTCATCCTCAGGATGAGCCCAAGGGATGTTTCGGGGGTTGAGTAGAAGCCTTTTCCCTTTGAATCATAGAAATGCCCTAACACATAGTCTGTCAAGGCTAATGCCCATCTAAGGTGTTGGTTGCCTGTTGCAGCTTTATCGGTTTGAAGGGCAGCAGCAATCAAAAAGGCGTAATCTTCAAGGAGGGCATCTGTCCTTGTTTGTCCCTCATAATAGACACGATATAGCCCAGAATCAGGATTATAGATTTTGTCTTTAATAAAGTTGAGAGCCCTCAGGGCTGCTTCTAAAAAATCTTTTCTGTGAAATGTAGCCGATGCCTTTGCAAGGGCATATATCATTAATCCATTGCAGCCTGTAAGGGATTTTCTGTCTTTAAAGGGGCGAATCCTGTTAGAGCGTAAGAGTCTTAGTTTATTTAATATCCTATCAAGTTGTCCCTTTATTGCAACATTCAATATTGCGTTTGAGCCTTGTTTACAATAGAGTATGTTTCTTCCGGTTTCTTCAAAATTGCCCTCCTCTGAGAGATCAAATAGGTTAAGCATTAAAGACATCTCTTCATTATTTAGGGAATCTTTAAGTTCTTTTAATGTCCATGTGTAATAGAGCCCCTCAGAGCCCTCACTGTCCGCATCCTCTGCAGTGTAGAATATTCCCTCAGGGGAAGTTAATTCCTCAAGGACATATCCTATTGTTTCTATTGCACGGTCCCTAAAAAAGTCACTCCTGGTTATTTCGTATGCCTCTGTGTAGGTCCTTATGAGCATAGCCTGATCGTAAAGCATCTTTTCAAAGTGAGGTATTGACCATTTCTGATCAGTAGCATAGCGGTGGAATCCCTTTTCAACGATATCGTATATGCCTCCAGCACCCATGGATTCAAGAGAATGTGTAATTTTTTGCAATGCCTCCTTTGAACCATAGGCCCTGTAATAGGCAATGAAGAAAAGTAGATATGTGGGCATTGGAAACTTTGGGGCGCTGCCAAAGCCGCCATTTTGACTGTCATATATGGAACTAAGATGGTGAAATGCCCTGTGGGGTAAGGTATTCATTTCCAATGGACAAGGCTTTGCAGCCTCCTGAATGTTTGCTCTCAAGGCCTCAAATATTTTTAAGGATAGAGACTCAATCTCAGCCCTCTGCTCAATCCATAGTCTGTTTATCTGCTGGGCTATATCAATTAAGCCTTTCCTGCCCATTGTGGTGTGCTTTGGAAGATAGGTAGCCGCAAAGAAGGGATACAGATTGGGGGTCATAACAATCGTAAGGGGCCATCCTCCTGAGCCCGTTATAAGATGGCAAAATTCCATGTAGAGGTTGTCAATATGGGGCATCTCTTCGCGATCAACCTTGATGCAGACAAAACTGTCGTTGAGTATCTCGGCTGTTTGCTGGTCTGAGAAGGATTCTCTCTCCATCACATGACACCAATGGCATGTAGAGTAACCCACCGAAAGGAATATAGGGATATCTCTGTCTTTTGCTTCTTTCAGGGCATGGATGTCCCAGGGTTGCCAATAAACTGGATTATCGCTGTGCTGCTGTAAGTATGGGCTTATTTGTCCTTTGAGTCTGTTCATTGGAGATACCCTGCGGTTTATTTATGCAATATACCGCAGGGTTAATTATTATCTGTTTGGAATAGTTAAGTATATAGTTGAGCCACTCCTATAAACGAGCACGAGGGCGCCTTGAGACTTTTTCATTGAGGCTGTGACAGCATTGAAGTCCTTTGTGTTTGCAATCTTTTTCCTGTTTATCTCCATTATAATATCGTTTTCTGCAATTGAACCCTCCGCAGGGCTGCCTTCTGCAATGTCTGTAACTATTACTCCTGTTACTCTTTTGGGGAGTTGAAGGGTCCTTCTTATCTCAGGGGTAATATCCTGTATTTGTATGCCCCTTAAGGCACCTTCAGTAGGAGCTGACATTTTTTGCATGTCTGCCGGCAATTCATTGACCACAGCCTTGATGGTCATCTGTTTGCCTTCTCTGAGTATCTTAAGGGTAATCTCTTTGCCTGGAGGTATTGCTGCTACAGCGTTTCTGAGGGCAGAGGGTTCTGAAAACTCCTTGCCGTCTAACTCCAATATTACATCACCCCTCTTTAATCCGGCCTTTTCAGCAGGGCTGTCCTCAACCACATCTCCTATTAACACACCCTTTTCACTCGTAAGTGAGAATTGCTTTGCTAAGTCGGGTGTAATAGGTTGTATGGATACCCCTAACCAGCCTCTTACCACTTTGCCCTTCTTGATAAGGTTTTCCATGACCACCTTTGCCATATTGCTTGGAATGGCAAAGCCAATGCCTTGGTATCCGCCAGAGGTGCTGAAGATGGCTGTGTTAATACCGATAAGTTCACCTCTTACATTAACAAGGGCACCCCCTGAATTGCCAGGATTGATTGCAGCATCGGTTTGTATGAAATCCTCATAGTCTGCAATGCCAACATTAGCCCTGCCTGTAGCGCTGATAATTCCAGAGGTGACAGTTTGTGTAAGTCCAAAGGGATTGCCAATGGCAAGGATCATTTCACCCACCTTCAACCTATCTGAATCACCCCATTTTATAACTGGCAGTTTGTCCGACTGGATCTTGATAACTGCTATGTCTGTCTTTGAATCACTGCCTATTACCTTGCCTGTAAACTCCCTTTTGTCCGATAGTTTTACCTTGATCTCATCGGCATCCTTTACTACATGATAGTTTGTAAGTATGTATCCGTCCTTATCAACTATAACTCCAGAGCCAAGTCCAGACTGCCTATGTTCCCTTGGCCTTTCAAAGAATCTGAACTCATCACCGAAGAATCTCCTAAAAAAGGGGTCGTTGAAAAAGGGATTTGGAGTTCCTTGACTCTTGATTGTCCTTACGGAGGATATGTTTACTACAGAGGGTTTGACAGCCATAGCAACCTCTGAAAGGGCTTGATTTGTTTTAGTTAATATATCTATTGATTCCTTTGAGATAAGGGTATCCTGAGAGTAGCCTTTACTCTGAAAATTAAATTGTGAAGAGATAGTAAGCCCAATAACCAATCCGAGAATCGTGAAAATAAGTCCTATTGAAGCTGCCTTTTTAAGTGTCATCCTTATTACCTCCGTTGATCAATAAAAAATAAAAGGGGGCTTTAAAAAGCCCCCTTTTTAAAGCCCCCTATTTTAACCTTTTACTCCGCCTTAATTGCAATCTTTTTGGTCTCTCTGAGGGCAGATTCTGTCTTTGGAAGGACGATATTTAATATCCCTTTGTTGAATTTTGCCTCAACCTTGTCAACATTGATCTCTACAGGCAGAGGTACAGTGCGGCAGAAAGATCCGTAGGAACGTTCCATCCTGTAGTAATCCTTACCCTTGTCTTCCTTTTCCGCCTTTTTTTCTCCCTTTATTGTAATTGAATCCTTGTTGACAGAAACATCCAGATCCTTTTCGTCCATGCCTGGAAGTTCTGCGGAGATCTTTATCTCTTTGTCTGTTTCTATAACATCTATCTTTGGGCTAAAACCCTCAAAACCCTGTCTAAAGGGTGCAAGCTCAAACTCCTTGAAAAAATTATCAAACACTGAGTTTATATCCCTTTGTAGTGCATAAAAGGGATTGTCTTCTTCCTTTCTAACAGGGACAGAAGATTCTCCTGAAAAGGGTCGCTTTATAAGATTCTTGAAAAACATAATAACACCTCCTATTCTGATATTACGGCTATCTTCTTAGTCTTAGCCGCTGCAGACTTTGGCAGTATTATTGTGAGCACCCCATTCTTTACCTTTGCCTGGATCTTTTCTCTGTCAACCTCATTAGATAGAGTAAAGACCCTTTGATAATCTCCAGTGCCATATTCAAACAGTGCTGGTTTAAGTCCTTCATCAAACTCCAATAATACCTTGCCGTAGATTGTTAGCAGGTTTTTCTCAAGGGTTATGTCCACGGAGTTTTCGTCACAACCTGCCATATCGGCTATTACAACTATTTCGTCAGTTCTCTCAATAATATCTACTGCAGGCATATATACCTTCTGATCCTTAGTTCTTTCCACCCCTGCTGGTGACTCGACCTCTTTCTTTTGGATCTCCTGAGTGTTCTCCTGCATAATCTCATCACCTCCTATTCAGATTTGATCTCAATCTTCTTGGGCTTTTCAGCCTCAGCCCTGGGCAATGTAACTGTCAATATCCCTCTTCCAAAATTGGCTGAAACCTTGTTGCTCTCAATGTTGAACGGAAGTTCAATAGACTTGTTAAAGCTTCCATACCACCTTTCTCTCCTGTGATAGGTATCGTTGTTCTTTAATTCTTCTGAGTTTCTACAACCCTTGAGCGTTACAATTTTACCTATTACGGATACATCAATGTCCTGAGGATTTAGTCCAGGCAGCTCAGTGGTAATTACAGCCCTGTCATCGGAAACCCAAACATTAAAGGGAGGAAACTCAGTCCTTCTTTGAGGCACCCTCCATCTGCTGCCTGTCATGCCCCAAAGGGGTTCAAAGATCCTTTCAAAGTCTGATAGTAACATAGCATTTACCTCCTTCTTTCTTGGTTTAATAGCCTTTGTTTATGATTGACCTAAGGCATTTTTATAGTATTAAAGCAATGTTTATGCCAATTTGTAAAATATGGCTTTCTGCTATTAAAAGACATTGAAATTCATGCAATATTAAGGGATAAGGTCATTAATGAGAGGTTGCACATTGAAGGATTCTCAATTAGTTAGGTCCTTATGTATTGAAGGGATAGGACAAAGGTTACATTACTGGGTCATAATTATCTATTTGCATTGAAAGCGTCCTTAGTCAAAAGATCCAATGCACCTTTGATGGACCCTAAGGGTCATATGCAAGGTTTATGATTTACATTGAAGAATTGCCATGGTTTCTTTAGGGTGCTCTAAAAGATTACCCAATGGGACTATAGGTGTATACCCAAAATTGCCAATAGAAAACTGTAGGAGCAAGAGGGCATGCCTGAAGGCCTTTATACTGCCACAGGGTTTATTAAAAAGGGCCATAGGTCATTCAGTCCCCAAGGGGTGATTAGTTTGGCATTATCTGTGAAAGTCCAGAGGTCTCGTAAAAAGGGTTGGCAATAAGGCCTTTTCGGCACACCCCCTTACTCCTATCGGCAATTTAAGGACTGTGAACCCTTTGGAGGTATTAAGGGCAGGGATATCTCTACTTGTTCATCATATCAAGAAAATCTTGATTGCTCTTTGAACCCTTAAGTTTACTCAGCAGAAATTCCATGCTCTCTACAGTGCTTAGGGGATTTAATACCTTTCTTAATATCCACATCTTATTAAGCACATCAGCAGGCACAAGTAGTTCCTCTTTACGGGTGCCCGAGGCATTGATATCAATAGTTGGGAATATCCTCTTATCCACGAGCTTCCTATCAAGATGGAGTTCCATATTGCCTGTGCCTTTGAATTCTTCAAAGATCACATCGTCCATTCTGCTGCCTGTATCCACAAGGGCTGTGGCTATAATAGTAAGGCTTCCGCCTTCCTCTATATTTCTTGCAGTGCCAAAAAATCTTTTGGGCTTCTGAAGGGCATTGGCTTCAAGGCCTCCTGAGAGCACCTTTCCGCTTGTGGGAGATATAGCATTATATGCCCTTGCAAGTCTTGTGATGCTGTCCAGGAGTATAACCGCATCCCTGCCAGCCTCTACTAGCCTCTTTGCCCGTTCAATAACCATCTCAGAGACCTGACAATGCCTCTGTGGAGGTTCATCAAAGGTAGAGCTTATTATCTCTGCAGTGCTGACTTGCCTCTTCCAGTCAGTAACCTCCTCGGGTCTCTCGTCTATCAACAGTATTATTAAATCTATCTCCTTATGGTTTGCCTTTATTGCCTTTGCAATAGATTGAAGGAGCATGGTTTTGCCTGTCCTTGGCGCTGCAACAATAAGCCCCCTTTGACCTCTGCCTATGGGGGCAATCAAGTCCATGACCCGCATGGAATAATCGGAGTCGTACTCAAGGTTGATCTTTTGGGTTGGGTAATAGGGTGTAAGATTGTCAAAAAGGGACCTGCTTGTATTTGCCTCAGGCGTAGAACCATTGATGGTTTCAACCTTAAGGAGCGCAAAGTATCGTTCATTCTCCTTTGGTGGCCTTATATGCCCTGATATGTAATCACCTGTGCGTAAGGAAAATCTTCTTATTTGGGACGGCGACACATATATGTCATCCGGTGAAGGCAGGTAGCTGTAATCTAAAGATCTGAGAAAACCAAACCCATCAGGCAAAATCTCAAGCACCCCAGAGCCGTAGACATTGCCTATCTTCTCTGCCTGCCCCTGCAGTATGCTGAATATGATGTCCTGCTTCCTCATCCCCCCTGCGCCTTCTACATTGAGTTCCTTTGCAAGGACCGTTAAATCATCAATTGACATGGATTTCAATTCTGATATTGAAATATAATTATCCATAGGCTTGTTACCTCTTTCTGTGGGCATGTTATAAATTTTTAAGACAGTGAATTCACAAACTATTCTGGATTGGTTATTTAGTTTTTTTTTAAATCCCTTTGTCCCTAAACGGTTTTGGAGGGAGTAAATTGATTCTGATAGATAAGATACAAAAAGATTTTAACTTTGTCAATAGCCAGCTTTAAGAGATATGAAAAAAATACCACCTTTTTTTGACCGCCACATTCATTTCCTGATTGAGGGCTCTAAACCTAAGGCCCATGAAATAGATGACAGGATAATAGCCCCAATGCTTAAGAGGGGAATACTGTCCTTCTATGATATGGGAGGTAAAGGTGAGCATGGATTAGTTATAAAAAGCTATTGTCGGCATATGAAAACTGCAGGCGCTGCACTATATAAAAAGGGCGGATATGGGTCCTTTCTGGGGATTGGCATTGATAATAAAGCCGACATATCAAGGGCGATTCTAAATAATGCAGGCAAGGGTGTCGATTTTATTAAGGTCATAAATTCAGGCATAGTGTCGGCAGACCCTTCGCAGGCTGTTTCCAGTGGGGGATTTAGCAGGGAAGAGATGAGAATGATTGTAGAAGAGGCTGCAGAAAGGGGATTAAGGGTTTTTTGCCATTGTAATGGAGAACAGTCCATACTTGATGCTCTTGTCTCTGGCGTATCCTCCATTGAACATGGGTTTTTTATCACCGAAGAATGCTTACAAATCATGGCGTCACAGGATACAAGCTGGACCCCTACAATCTTTGCCCTTAAAGCCTTTAGAGATACTATATCTGACATAGAAGCACGAAGATACCTTGATTCAGTAATTGATAAACATCTTGAGTCGGTTTACAGGGCACATCGGTTGGGGATTAAAATAGGGGCAGGTTCAGACAGTGGGGCAAAGGGTGTGCGCCATGGAGAGTCCTTTTTTGAAGAACTCAAACTTCTCCTCAAGGCTGGACTCTCTAAGGAGGAAGTGCTGAGGGCTGGCACAATGGAAGAACAGGAGCTTGAAAGGGGCAATTATGTTGTGATCGACGAGGGTTTCTTTGAGGGTAATAGTAACATGGAGGTTTGTTTCAGTTCGATTATCTAATTACAGTGTTTTCCTGAATCCTCTCTCCTGTTGTTTCTGCAACTATAAGGGCGCCCTCTATGCCAGCCTCAGAAGGGATTACCACAAACTCCTCTGCTGCAAATCTTGCCAGCCTCATAAAGTAACTCATTGGTGCTCTTTGTGCCAAAGTGTGATTCAAGCACAGAACAACCTGTAAGGGTCTGTGCCCCTCAAGTCTTGTATAGGTGGCGAGATTGGGACGCCCTGTCTCAATGTCCCCTATCAGGTCTCATGTAAATTTATATTTCCTCTACTGCATGTTTGTTTCTCACTCTATCCATTTTAGGACTTCGCTTAAAGCTACCCTGTTAGTTTTAAATTGATTGATTGGCTCATCCCTATCAGGATATCCAATGGATATGCCCAATACAAGCCTCTTTGAGGGGGGTATTTGCAGAAATTCCTTTGTCTGTTTTGCATAGTCGGTGAGAAAGGCCTGTGGCACAGTTCCAAGACCCTTTGCGTGAGCTGCAAGCATAAGGCTTTGTGCAAATAGTCCCATATCAAATATTGACCAGGGAGTAAGGGAGTCATCCTGAAAAAGCAATATGCCCTGGGGTGCGCCATAAAACCTTGAGTTTGCGATCTTGGCTGCCTTGACTACCGCTGGGTCTCTGAGATCTACCCCAAGCTGTTTAGCCCTTGACGAAAAGAGGTCATCTATCCTTCTCTTCTGTGCCTCTGGCCACCCCTTTGGTTCTGGTATATCAGGGGTCATAGGTTCTCCCTTTTCAAGCAAAGCTACAAGCATTTTAGAGAGCTCTTCCTTTTTTTTGCCCGATATAATAATAACCTCCCAGGGTTGCGTGTTTTTGTACGAAGGACTCCAAAGGGCGGCCTCTATAACCTCCTGAAGCAACTCTTTTGGTACTGGTTCGGGCTTAAATTTCCTTATGCTCATCCTTGTCTTAATACACTCAATGGTATCCATCTTATAACCCTCCTTGTTTTTGTAGATAATCCTAAGCAGTATTTCACAGGGGATTAGTTTAACATTTTCAGGACACATCATTATAAGGCCCCTTAAGTCGGATATGCAATTGCGAAAATAAAAAGAAAAACGTCTATTGAGCCTTATCCTCTGATCCTGTCTTGTGCTGCAACCATAACCATAACTTGCCAATAGGAATTTATAACAAAGAAAGGGGGGTATGCCTCAAGGCCTTTATACTGCGACAAAACTATCTAAAAAGGGCCTTGGTCTTAGGTTGCCCTTGGGTGAATGCCTTTGCATCGTTTTTAGGGTGTAAGAGTTCTTGCAAATAGGTGTCGCAATAAAGCCTATTCGGCATACTCCCCCTTTTTTCTATCGGCAATTTAGGGCCATAAGATTTCAATTGACAAACATAAGGCTTTTGTTGTTTAATTTACATTCCAAAACGGGCGGATAGCTCAGTTGGGAGAGCACAGCCCTTACAAGGCTGGGGTCACAGGTTCAAGCCCTGTTCCGCCTACTTTTTCTTATATCTCTTTGGGGTGGTAGTTCAGCCGGTTAGAACGCTTGCCTGTCACGCAAGAGGCCGCGGGTTCGAGCCCCGTCCGCCCCGCCTTAGAAATCAATTTCTTAAATATTGCGTTAGCCCGCAGGATGTTCTGCTTTTATAACCCATAGGCCGTCTCCTTTGAGTTCCTTATCCCTTTGCAGAATCTATATTCCCCCATATATAAACGTATCTCCAAAGAACAACAACTCTTTTCTCATCCCATTCTGCCTTCTGCTTACATCTTGCCTGATAGCTATGTATCTTTTCCTTTGTAAACTTGATACCTACTTTATTAATTTCAATCTTTGTGTTACATTTTAACTACATCTTTTTGTGCTCCTTTTGTTTAGAATTTTTGCTCTCTTACCCCATTGATACTGATTCAAAGGGACAACTTTTTTATAAGTGCCGATCTCAGTGCAAGGGAATTTTTTGTGTCAAAGAGAGCGCCGTTGCAGTAAGGGCAGAACAATATGGACTTGTAGCCCTTAGAGGATCTCTGATTTAGCTGAAAGAGGTGGTCACAGGCCTTGCATTTTGGTCCAGAGCGTTTTATGCCGTTGTTGTAATAGATATAGTAGTGAGGGGTGTGACATGTAGGGCAGGTAGTAAGGGAAGAGTCTTTGGGAGGGTTGGCATTTTCTTTAACAGGCTTCAGGGGTTTGCCTTGAGCGGTCTGATACTGAGCCAGAAGGAGTTTGTAGTCTTTGGCAGGGGAGATAGGTTTTTAAGAGGGGTTTCAGTTAAAGGATGCAAAGGGTCAACAGTGTATAACAGGCTGAGCCAGAGGAGGAATAATCAATGTCTGAACAACAGTTGTGTATAGTTTGCGCTTACAGGGCTACTTGTCAAAAGCAGTTTTCCATGCCTGCTGGAAGAAGGTGTCCTGAATTTACAAAGGACCTTACAATAAGGGAACCCAAGTCTGCCCAAGAGGGGGCAGAACAAAAGAAAGAATAAGATTGTGATATTATTACTGGTCAAAAAATATGGAATAACTAACCGCTCCTTGTGGATTCCTTTAAGGTTTTGGGCGCTCATTTTTATCATGATGCCTGTTTTAATTATAGGATGCGGTAAAAAATCTCCCCCCACACTGAAGGCTTACGAGATACCAAAACAGGTGCAGCAACTCCAAGCAGAGAGATTAGAGGATGAGGTTTTATTGTCCTGGGACTATCCATCGCCTGACATAAAAAGGATAAAGGGGTTTATCTTGACGAAAACTCATCGGGGGAAAGAGGAGCATATATCGCTTGGTTCGGATATAAAGAAATTTAAGGACCTCTCCATTAAAGAGGGAGAAACCTATGAATACCGTATCAGGGCAGTCAATAGCAAGGATATCCCAGGCCCCTATTCAGAACGATTAGTTGTTAAAGTATGTCCTATGCCAGAGCCTCCAGAAGAACTCACTTATAGGGTGCATAGGGATTCCGTTGAAATAATATGGGGCTCTGCAGAAATAAGGAGAACTGTGGTTAATAAATGTCAGGAACCAATAAGGTACAACCTTTACAGAACTCAAGGGTTTGGGGCGTTGAATCTTTCTCCCCTAAACGACAAACCTATAGAATCAAATAGTATCAGGGTACCTGTGGATCTCCACAAAGGGGAGCCCAACAAGAAGGCATATTTTTCTATAAGACCTACAATAAGACAGGGCATAACCCATACAGGCAGGGCATCAAAGGTTATTGCAGTGTCTCCAGAGGATTTTGTCCCTTCCAGTCCCTTATTTATAGATACCACTATAAATAACGGGCGTGTCTATCTTAATTGGCAAGAGGCCCCAGAGACATGGGTCAGGGGATATAGGGTTTATAGAAGGGATGCAGAGGGCAATTTTGTTGTTGTTGGTGAAACTCAAACACCCTTTTTTACAGAGCATATAGGCAAAGTGCAGATGGTACATTACAGGGTTACATCTTTAGGTCCCTCAAGGGAAAGCCTGCCTTCAGAAAGGATAATTGCAAATGACCGATAGCAAAGACAGAATACTCCTTGCCCATGGCAGCGGCGGCACCATGATGCATAGTCTTATAAAGGAGGTGATAGCACCTACCCTCAATATGTCTCAGCTTGGAGATGCTGCCCTCGTGGGTTTGCCTTCTTTGAAGGGACTAAGGCTTGCCTTTACAACAGATTCTTATGTGGTTTCACCTCTTTTCTTTCCTGGGGGCAATATTGGAGACCTTGCTGTTAATGGCACTGTAAATGATTTATCTATGGTAGGCGCCGAGCCTGTCTGTCTCTCTGTTGGCATTATCATAGAGGAGGGGCTCCCTCTTGAAACACTGAGAGAGGTGCTCTCCAGCATGCAGAGAGCTGCCCAACGGGCAAAGGTAAAGATAATTACAGGCGATACAAAGGTGGTTGACCGCGGCAAGTGCGACCAACTCTTTATAAATACCGCAGGGGTAGGTTTTGTGTATGAAGATACCGATCTGGGTCCCCATAGGATAAAGCCAGGCGATAAGGTATTAGTAAGTGGCATGATAGGTTGTCACGGTATTGCAGTTATGGCAGAACGTAATGGTTTGACCTTTGACCCTCCTGTCATAAGCGACTCGGCCCCTTTAAATGAGATTACAGGGCTTATTCTCAAGGAAAAGGGTGCAGTAAAAATGATGCGAGACCCAACCAGGGGAGGAGTAGCCACAACACTCAAGGAAATAGCCTTAGAGAGCAGACTCAATATGGAGATAGAGGAAACAGCCCTCCCAGTGCCTGGTGGAGTAAAGGGCGCCTGTGAGCTCTTAGGACTAGACCCTTTGTATGTGGCTAACGAGGGTATTTTAATTGCAATCCTATCACCTGACAGGGCAGAATCAATACTTTCACTGATTAAGGGTCTTCGGATAGGTAAGTATGCTGCAATAATAGGCGAGGTCGTTCAACCCACAGAGGGCAGAGATTCTATGGTTATCATGAAAACCCCAATGGGGGGCAGAAGGATTATAGATATGCTTGCAGGAGAACAACTCACAAGGATATGCTAATTACGGGTTATCTCTAACCTTACCACAAAGCTCTTTCTTCCGTAACTTGTGTCTATATCAACGTACAGAGGCATACTTAAAAAAGAAAAGACATAACTTGCTGATATTTCTTCCTCTGGACTCAGTGGAGTGGAAGGATTGAATACCGCCGTCAAGGCTCCCGAATTAGGGTCATAGGTTTGTATAGTAGCGACTTTATCGGCAGTAAAAACCTGTAGAGAACTCGTTCTTATAAGCGCCATAATGCCAAGGGCTGTATTGGATTTATTAAGGGTGAAACGGCATATATTGCCTATGCATTTTGAGGCAGCTGTGCCAAGGCTTTCCCCGCCATACCTCCTCAGGGGGTCACCTGAATATTGCACAGTAATGGGGGCATTCCTAAACCCCATAGCCTTTGTAATCTCAATCTGCCTTCCAACCACACTTCCATAGACTGTAGAGCCAGATACAAGCCTATCAGAAGAATCCTGCTGTAAGGATAGGGTATCGTAATAAACCTTCACATCTTTTCCTGTAGGTAGGTTATTGAGTTGTCTAAGGGGTGTTATGTACATCGCGTAAATTTCGTTGCCCTCAGCAATACCCTTTTTAAAATTGAGCAGCCAGGTCCTTGATGTAGTATTGTAGCTTCCTGAGCCATCGCCTGTTAAGGCGCCAAGGTTAGCGCTCTCCTGAAGAGAGAGCACTAGGTCGGTAAACCTCATAGTGCCTCTGGTATAGTCATAGGAAGGCACATTTTCAAACCTTGTGCATGTTGTGCTTGTGCTATCTGCTGTGCATCCTGTGCGGCCTGTAAGCCCCGTCTTTGTATATGCTATGTCGCCAATTGTTTCTGTGTAGTTAGTGTAGTTTGTCTGAGACCTCGTAGGGTTTTCATCCTTCAGATATACAAGGGGGGCAAATACCCTGTCGGAGTCCGTAAGGGCCGTCAAGGTGATAGAGGCGTTTGCCTTGGAGTTGATAATTTTATTGAGCGCTGTAGATTTGCTTATTGATTGTCCTGAAGCAGTTGTCCATCTTACTGTAGCTGAATGGATAACGCAGCTTACTACGGCATCACAGTTGGCTGTAAAAGAGAGTGTCTCTGCTGCGCCAGATATAGTAGTAGAGGACTTTACTGCAGGAATGTCAGTAATTCTTACATCATCCTCTGGTTCTTTCTCGCCTCCTCCGCAACCATAAAGAGCAATAGAACAAGCAATAGAGAGAAGCAACGCCAAAAGGATGTTTAATATTTTCATGGGGGTATTTTACTCAAATTTTGCACTTACTGCAATATCGCTGTTTAATACAAAGGTGCAAGGATTGTTGTTTGTGCAGCCTGCTATGCCTGACCATTCTACAAAAGAAGAGCCAGTTTGAGGTATTGCATAGAGGGTAACATTATTCCCCCCGAGCATTGAAGATGAACAGGCAGTTCCGCAGGCAATACCGTTAGGAGATGAATAGATATCTCCAGAACCTGCACCGGCCTTTGAAACATTCAAAGAATAAAGCACCCCCGTGCTTGTGGCTGATATGGATATAGTAGTAGCTACAGCCATGGTTGAGGATTTTATGACTATGCTTGCCCTATTGAGACCTGCCACATCGGATACAAACTTGACATCTATCCTGCATGACCCTGACTTGTGCAGGACAACGCCTGTGCATAGGTCGTTGCCAATAGAGAACTGGGCATCACCTGTCTTTGTAACGGAGGATATCTCAAGGGGCACATCGCTTACATTTATAACTGTAAAGGGTTGGGTGAAGGTCCCATTAGGTTGCAGGTAACCGAAGTTTATAATTGATGGATTTGTGATGAGGTAGTTGTTGTTGGCCTTGATCACAGCACCTTCAAAGCCTGCAGACACAAATATGTTGTTCCTATAAGCTACGGCATTAAGGGTCGTATTGCTACCTGTGTTTAAGGCAATCCATGTGGTGGCGTCATTTGAATAGAGAACTGTTCCATTCTGTCCTGCAGCCAAAAATAGAGAGTCCCCAAAGGTTAGAGCCCTCAGGTAGCTGCCTGTCCTTGAATCTTGTTGCACCCAAACAGCACCGTCAATGGAGCGTAAGATTGCCCCACCATCCCCTACAGCAGTGAAGACGCCATTTCCAAAGGCAACGGCCCTGAGATTGTATTTTACTGGCGATGGGAGTTGCCTCCAGGATGCACCGTCTTCTGAGACAATGATCACCCCTTGATTGCCAACGGCAGTAAATATTCCACTACCGTAAGCTACAGCATTGAGGTCTGATTGCACAGGGGAATCCATTAACTCCCAATTTGTCCCACCCTCTGACCTGAGGATTACACCCCCCTGACCCACTGCAACAAAGAGGGCGTTTCTGTTAGCAACACCCTTGAGGGTCTTATCTGTCTTTTTGACTTTTTCATACCACTGGATACCATTTGATGATGTCAGGATAGTGCCCATTGAGCCCACTGCTACATATAAATCACTTGATAGGGCCGAATACCTGTAGGTGACCGCCCTCAAGTCTGCCTCTGTTCTGCTGTTTGCTGTTTGCCATGTGGCGCCATCAAAGGATACGCCTATGTAACCGTTGTCACCCACAACCACAAAGGAGCCTGTCTTAGAGCCGTAGGTTATGCCATAAATGTCGCTGTTATGCTCAAGTTGTAGCCTTTGAAAGGAGAGATAGGACGGATTTGCCTCAGATTGGGATGGAACTAAGGCAAGAAATATAAAACTTAGAAAAAACAATATCGATGACATCCTTATGCCCATAATAACGCCTCCTAATAAGTTTGATATGTCTATATTATCGTCAAGCTTTTATCAGCCTTCATAATAATGAACTAAAACAAAAGGCTATTGTCATTTAGGATCTCCTTGGCAAGGGCAACATAAGCCTGGGCCCCTGCTGAATTAGGGGCATAAAGCACTGCTGGCTTGCCATGACTGGGGGACTCTGCCAAAACAATGTTTCTTGGGATAACGGTATCATAAACCTTGGATTTAAATATCCTCCTGATATCCTCTGCAACCTGCCTTGAAAGGGCTATGTGACGGTTAAACATGGTCAACAGTATTCCTTCCATGTCCAAGGTTTCATTGAATCCACCCCTGATGCGCCAAAGCAGTTTTATCAATAGGCTCAGTCCTTCCATGGCAAAGTATTCGCATTGCACCGGCACAAGGACAGACTCAGAGGCGATCAAGGCATTTAGGGTAAGAAGTCCAAAGGAGGGAGGGCAGTCTATAAACACATACTTCCAGTTGTCCTTGATAGGGGCGAGA
Organism: uncultured bacterium; assembly: GCA_937949555.1. Taxonomy (GTDB): domain Bacteria; phylum Nitrospirota; class Thermodesulfovibrionia; order Thermodesulfovibrionales; family Dissulfurispiraceae; genus DUZI01. The sequence goes on from CALEDV010000023.1 coordinate 76,038, forward strand.
AGTTTTAGCAGAGACATCTCTCTATTATCAGACCTTTCAAGCAGTTCAATCTCTGCGGCGAAGAGATCCATAGAGGCAGGCAGCACGAAGAGATTGGGTATTTCAGTGGGTGAAAGGGCCTCTTCAAGTCTTATCTTGCCCGTATATAACTCATAGAGTCCGCGTTTTAGCTGGTCCTTTTTTATTCCCAGTCCACTGGTAAGATTACCTTGGGGATCAGAGTCTATGACAAGGATATTTTCTCCTGCAAGGGCAAGGGATGCAGAGAGATTCAGGGCTGTAGTGGTTTTGCCCACACCACCCTTTTGATTAGTTATCGCAATTACCTTGCCCACTGTTAAGGGTTATCGTGCAAGACATGGATATTGTATTTTTTTATCTTGTAACCTATCTGTCGAGGGGTAATTCCAAGCATCTTCGATGCCCTTGATTGAATCCATCCAGACTTCTCTAAGGCTGCAATTATCTTTGTCTTTTCAATCTCTTCAATTGTAAGGGGAAGGGCATCTTTTATATGGCTGCTGAATTTTATTTTCATGTCCTGTTCTCGAATATTAAAGGGAAGGTCTGAGGGCTTTATTATCTCGTTTTTTGACATTACCACAAGCCTCTCAATTGTATTTTCAAGCTCACGCACATTCCCCTGCCAGTCGTAGGTCATAAGAATGGATAGTGCCTCAGGGGATAGGGAGACTTTTTTATTATTTTCCCTGTTGAATATGGTAAGGAAGTGTTCAATAAGCATTGGGATGTCCTCTCTCCTTTCCCTAAGGGCAGGCAACAGTAAGGGTATCACATTGAGTCTGTAAAAAAGGTCTTCCCTAAAATAGCCTTGATTTACTAATGTCTCAAGATTGCGGCTCGTAGCGGCAATGAGTCTTACATCAACCCTAATCGTCCTTTCGCCTCCTACCCTCTCAAACTCCTTTTCCTGTAAGACTCTCAGTATCTTGGGTTGAAGAGACAGGGGCAGATCGCCTATCTCGTCTAAAAAGATTGTCCCACCGTGGGCAAGCTCAAACTTGCCTTTTCTCATAGAGGTTGCACCTGTGAAGGCACCCTTTTCATGACCAAAGAGCTCAGATTCAAGGAGTCCCTCGGGGATTGAGGCGCAGTTAAATTTGATAAAAGGTCCCTTTGCCCTATTGCTCATGTAATGGATTGCCTTTGCTACCAGCTCTTTGCCCGTGCCGCTTTCACCTCTTAGAAGAACATTTGCTTTAGAGGGGGCAACTCGATGGACAGATTCAAAAACCTCCTGCATCCTATCGGACACTCCTATCATGTTATGCACATTGTATCTACCCTTAAGCTGCTGTTTGAGTTGCTCCCTCTCCTGAAGAAATGCCTGTCTCTCCTGCTCAACCTTCTGATAAAGCTTTACAGACTGCGCAATTAGGGATGCAATTATCTTGAGCATTCGGATGTCTTCTTCAAAGGATTTGGCATGATCTTTAAATAACCTGTCGACACTCAGCACCCCAAGGACCTCGTTTTTGAACTTTATGGGGACGCATAAAAAGGCAATATCGTCTTTCTTTAGACCGTCTCTGACACCAGTCTTATTCAGAAAAAGAGGTTCCTCCCCAATGTTTGGCACAACGATGGGAGAACCAAGTTTTGCAACCTTTCCAATAATACCCTCTCCAAGCCTGTACCTACCCCTCTTGATCTCTTCCTCAGACATGCCTTGGGCAGCAATGATCTTTACCTCATAGTCCTGTTTCAAGGATACGGTGCCCCTTTTCATGTCAAGGTATTCTGACAGGATCTTCATGACTCCTCTGAGGTTGGACTGAAGGTTCAATGAGGAGCCGAGCAGCTTGCTAATCTCGTAAAGCGCAGTAAGTTCAATAGTCTTGTTGTAGCCTCTGCCCATGAGAGAGTTTAAAACAGAGGCTACAAAAATGTAAAGGGTTATAACATTTTGGAAGGTATTATTGCACCCCTTTGCCCTTTAAAAAAGGTGCGTATTTCTTGTCCGAACCAACTATATGATTGGTAAGCCAACCTTTTAGAAAAATGGAAAGCTCTTGCACCAACAGGGGGTCCTTTGAGGACTTTGCATACCTTTGCTGAAACTCTTGGACCTTTTCCCCAAGGGCCTCGTGTTCTTTCTTGTGGTTGTTGTAATCCGGGTATCCATGTTGGCTCATGAGCCTCTCCTCAGTGGCAAAATGGCTCTTGGTGTAATTGACAAGATCACTTAAGGCCTTGTTCATTATCTCCTCGCCCTTGTTGTTTCTGACTGCATCATGCACCTGATTAAGCAGATCCACAAGCCTTTTGTGTTGATTGTCGATCTCAGTAATCTTTGTCTCAAAGAGACTTCCCCAACTCAATAGCGACATCTCGACCTCTCCTCCTTTATTGTTGATTCTGAATCATGCCGATTAGGACCTTTTCTGATAAGTCCCTTATCTGGCTGTGTAGGCTGTCACCATGTGCATCCATGGTTACAATAGCTGGGAAGTCCTCCACATCCAATGCCCACATAGCCTCGGCATCACCAAACTCCTCAAGCTTCCAGACACCGACTATACCCTTGACCCTTTCTGCAAGATAGACCGCAGCGCCATTGATGGTGTTCAGATACACGCAACGGTTTTCCCTCATTGCCTTGAGCGTGTTATCGCCCATACCGCCTTTGCCCATTATTGCCCTTAGGCCATGCCTTCTAATTGTCTCAGGTTCATATATATCCATCCTGCTGCTGGTAGTAGGTCCTGCAGCTACAACAGTAAAGGAGTCTCCAGTTTGCTTGACCACAGGACCGCAATGGTAGAGTACCCCGCCTTCAATGTTAAAAGGCATCTCCCCTTTTTCTGACATCCCATGGAGCATAAACCTATGCAGCCTGTCTCTTGCGGTATATATGACTCCATTTATAAGCACCTGTTGTCCCACCCTCAGAGACAGTAGGGTATCTACTGGTATCGGTGTTGTAAGCCTTACCATATGAGCCTTCCTCTCCTCAAGGCCCAGCATCCAATAGAGACATCCACAAAATAGGAGGCGGGGTGCCTTGCAGCGGCAAATATCTTTACGGCAAGGGCTGTGTTATTGCCCCCAAAACCAGCAACACCAATTCCAAGGCTATTCACATCCTCCAATATCTTACACTCAAGCCCGGCAAGGATTGGTTCTGGGTTCGTATCATTGAGCCTTCTCATGAGTTGTCTCTTTGACAGAAAGGCGACCTGATCCCTTGACCCGCCTATGGCAACACCTATAACATAAGGGGGACACCCTCTGCCCTGTGCCTGTATTACTGCATCGAGGATGCACAGTCTGACACCCTCAAGGTCCCTTTCTGCCAATATCTCTTTCCCTTGATAATTAAGTCTTGTGGGCAGCTTGTAGGTCTGTCCTACATTTTCTGAGCCGCTGCCTTTAAGAAGCAGTTCTACATTGAAATGCTCCTCTTGGGTCTCATCAAGGTGAATAAAGGGCATGAATTTGCCTGTGTTATCACCTGTGTTTTTCTCTGTAATCGTATCAACGGCATTTGACCTCAAAGGGATCTTCTTAGTAGCAATTTTTGTAGCATCGTATATCACCTCTCTAATTAGGCTATGGCTAAGCCCCCTGGGCGCATTCACATAAAAGACCGGAAATCCCGTATCCTGACATAGGGGTCTTGAGGTGGTTCTGGCGAGGGATATATTCTTTAATATCACCTCAAGGGCTCCTTTTGCCAGGGGGTCTTCTTCGCGCCCAAAGGCTTGTTTAAGGGCCTCTTCCACATCATTTGGAATGGAGGTGGCAGCCTTTTTATAGAGTTCTACGATTCCATCACGAAGTTTGAGCAATTAGGTCCTCTCCTTGTTACTTCAAGACATATAAAGGATATACAAATAATATGGTAGTGTCAACCATGTAAATGTTCCCAACACTCTCGACTTTATGCCCTATATAATTTTCAGGGTAGAAGAGGACATTTTATATCACTGCCATAATCTTAAGATAACCTCATTGGCAAGCAGCATACCCTTCCTTGTGAGCTTTATCTTATTTTGCTCAAACTCTATCAATCCTAAGGACAAGAGTTCTTCAATCACAGAAGACCTGTTTATTATTATGTCTTTATCAATCCCCCCTGCCATGCGAAGTCCTAAAAACAGCTTTTCTCTTAAAGTGTCCTGCTCAGTTAAGTGCCAAATACTGTCCATAGGAATGTTGTTATTTCTAAGGCTATCAATATATTTACTGACATCGGTTACGATGGACATCCTATGTTCACCCTCAAAGGAGTGAGCCCCTGCTCCAAAGCCCATATATCTACCCCTGAGCCAGTAATTTAGATTGTGCAGACATTGAAAGCCTGACAATGCAAAATTGGATATCTCATACTGGACAAACCCTGCCTCATTTAATATTTCTAAGGCATTAAAGTACATCTCTTCAATTAGCTCCTCTTCGGGCATTGTTAACAAGCCTTTGTTGACTAAATTATATAATTCTGTCCCCCTGGTAAGGGTCAGTTCATATATTGATATATGTTGCACCTCGAGATCAATTGTCCTATGGAGGGTTTCAGTCCATTGGCTGTTTTTTTGCCCTGGAATGCCATATAGAAGGTCAACAGAGATATTAGAGAAGCCTGCCCTCTTGGCATTGGATACAGCAGCTATTGCATGGTAAGGATCCTGTGCCCTTCCGAGTTTCTTCAGTTCCCAATTATTCAGGCTCTGAATGCCAAGGCTTAGCCTGTTAATGCCTACCTGATAAAGGAACTGGGATTTATCATAATCAATAGTAAAGGGATTTGCCTCAATGGTGATCTCGCATCTTTCATCGAGCCTATAGTTATTTCTTATGCTATCCAATAGGCGTTGGATTTGTGTTTTATCGAGTATTGACGGTGTGCCTCCTCCTATGTATAAGGTCTTTATTGTGGGCTCAATATCCCGCCTGTATGATAATTCCAGCAATAGCGCCTCAATGTATTCACTGATCAATTCCTGCCCCGCCTTTAGGGAATAGAAGTCACAATAGAGACATTTGCTTAGACAAAAGGGGATATGAATGTATATCGACGATGGTAAGGTGCAGCACATGCTATCCTGAGTAAGCCTCTGGTCTTTTTAAGAAAGAGGACAGAACAATTGCTATGGCTGCAGCCGCCGATGCCATGGCAAAACTTGAGGAAAACCCTCCTGTAACATCAGCAACCATACCTGCGGCTATTGGCCCTGTGATCTGCCCAATTCCAAATATAAAGGTGATATATCCAAAGGCAGCAGGGGCTCGTACAGGCCCGAAGTAATCACCTGCCGCTGCTGCCATGATTGAGGGTATAGCCCATCCGGTTATGCCAAAAAACAACACCGATAGATAAAGGGGCATGCCGTTCATGCCTGTTGCAGCAAGGCCATAGGCCAACATCTGGATAAAAAAGACGATCATCAACCCCCTGCCTCTGCCAAACCTGTCACTCAGGCTGCCAAAGACAGGCCCTGAGAAGAGGCTTAAAAGGCCTATGAGTGACCAGAACTTACCAGCCACTGATTCAGGAAATCCATATTCATTTACAAAGGCTGTTACTGCAAAGGTTATGTAGATAACATAGCTAAAACCAAAGAGCAGATAGATTATCCCCAGATGTAATGCAATGCCCCTTGTATATAAGCTGGACCTAAGGTCTAACAAAGGCCCATCCTCCTTTGTTGTGGAGCAACCGATGGGTCTCAATGACATCTCCTCAGGGCTATTCCTTACAGTAATGAGATTTATAATAGAGACTACAAACACTATCAGCGCTGAAAGCCACCAGTTGACCCTCCAGCCCTCCTGCAGGTAGTTACTGTTTATAATAGGCACGAACCAACCTGATATAATCAATGCAAAACCGCTACCTATTACTATAAAGCCCGATGCCCTGCCCCTCTTGTCTCTCTCAAACCACCTTGACACGAGCCCCATAACAGACACATTAGTGATGCCACTACCTATGCCTGTTAGGGCAAATAGAAAGACCAATATTGCCAGGGAGCTTGAAAAACCGAGCAACAACATAGATACCCATGCAAGCGTGAGTCCTGCAAAGATGGATACCCTTGCGCCAAATAATGCAATGAACCTCCCGGCAAAGAGCACGGCTATGAGATAACCAAAAAAGTTGCCTGTACCCAATAGCCCCATTTCAACGTAATCTAATCTCAGGGCCTCAGACATAGAGGGCAGGATCATCCCAAGCACAAACCTTGCAAAACCAAGACAGGCAAGGATGCTCAACATGCCTGTAAAGGCAATAAACCAACCATAATGAAAGGGCAGTCTGCTCAAAATAGAGTCAATTACGCGAGACATGGGCTTTTATAGTAAGTTAAGAGATGATAAAAAGGACAATTATACCATAAATGCCAGTATAAGGCTTCATTGTGAAACCCTAATCAGCACTGTAGATAAATAGTGCATTGGCTTTATCAATAAAAATATATCATCTTCTTTATCAACTGCTGCCATGCTGCTCTAACTTGTCTTCCGATCGGGAGGGGTTAGGACAAGGTCTGCCCGTTATTCCCGTGCAAAGGGGAATCCAGATGACATAGACCACCTTGACCTAGAGACAATCCTATTTCAGGCAGGTTATCTGACCATAGCAGAGGTTATCAAGAGGTCAAGTGTTAGTAAGGATTTAAGGCTGAGATTTCCAAACAAGGAGGTCAAGATAGCCTTTAGTGAGCATATCATCAAGTATTTAAGAAAGAGTGAAGACAAGGACATCACGGTCTTAAGGAACGATATAGAGGAGTCATTGCTGAGGGGTGACCTTATGGAGATAAAGGTTACTGAAGAAGACCAGCTTCAGCAGATAAAAGCAAAGGGATGCTTTGAGAGGTATCTGAGTGAGGGTAGGGACATTTATTTGGTAGGCATCAGCTTTGACCCAGAGAAGAAGAACCTCAGGGAACCGGTGTGGGAGAGGATACAGTAACTGGCATTTAAACCTTTGAACACTTCAAAATCTTCCAACCCTTTGAACTGCTTGAAACATTTAGATCGTCATTAAAGGCATAGCGAACTAACCCATATTTTATGAATTATCAAATCCCTTAAGTGGGGTCTTAATAATGGGCTCAACATGAATGGGCACTGCGCCCCATGCCTTATATCAAAACAACCTGAGTAACTTACCAAAGAGCCCTACCATAGAGATGGCTGCAAAGGTCATGGCAAAGGTAAACATCCTGATAGTAAGCGCCCTGTTTTCCTTTAGGCCATTGTCTATCTTGATATCTATTCTCTCTATT
>CALEDV010000024.1 GCA_937949555.1 uncultured bacterium
TTCCATGGTTGCTTCACAATTAAAATACTTGCCCATGACAGGCCTTAGGGCAGGGGCTATCAAGTCTTCTACCAGAGTTCCCATCTTCTTAGCCAGATTGCTCCATTCCCTGTTTCTCTTCTTGTTCTCTTCTCTCGTCTCGTCCTTGAAATCTTTCATCTCGTCCTTGAAGACCTTCATCTCGTCCTTGAAATCTTTCATCTCGTCCTTGAAGACCTTCATCTCGTCCTTGAAATCTTTCATCTCGTCTTTGAAGACCTTCATCTCATCCTTGAAATCTTTCATCTCGTCTTTGAAGACCTTCATCTCATCCTTGAAATCTTTCATCTCGTCTTTGAAGGTCTTCATCTCGTCCTTGAAATCTTTCATCTCGTCTTTGAAGGCCCTCATCTCGTCCTTGAAGACCTTCATCTCGTCCTTGAAATCTTTCATCTCGTCTTTGAAGGCCCTCATCTCGGCTTCTGATCTTCTGAACGCAACATCGGTATGGACAATGAATTGTCTTAAAACTTCCTCGAGGGTCTCAACCCTTTCTTCTAAAATAGGCATATTTAGACCTCACTTATTAAAATTCTGACAGTGTCTAATGAATCTTGGGCAGCCTCCACTCCCTATGGATTTCAGTATAACATATTTTTCTTTGAAATCCAGGTGGGTAATTCTTTATTGAAATCAAGAGGGCAGTAGGCGGATTAACAGGTAGGTATTGTCAAAACTTCTTGAGTTAAAAGCCTTAAAACCCTCTACCCGCAATAGGTTGTTTTAAATTTGTATACCTCTTTTTAAATTTAGATGGGGCAAGGCTATCAAATTCCCCCTTTAAGAGGGGTAGACTTTACTCCTGTCTTACTTTAAGGGGGATTTCCTACCCTTTTGTTTTAAGGTGGGGGACTTTCCTCTTTTTAATTTAAGGGGAGGGTTAGGAGTTCATATCTCAATGCCTGTTAGCTCCATTGCCCATTGGATTCTGGCTTCTTGGCAAGTAGACCCCTGCTGAGTTCATCTGTAACTGCATCTATATCATAGGATAGGTTATGGTCGATATAGCCCTTGTTTAGACAGTACGCAAGCATTTCCTCAAGGACACCCTTGAATTCATCCTTGAGGTTTGTCATCTCCCCAAGCCCGTCACAGCCCTTCTGGCGCATCTTGGCAAAGTAGTAGACCCTTGCGTAGTCTATGGCGGTCTCAAGATGCCGCCTCAAGAGTGGGTCCTCTGACAGATGTCTTACAATCTGCTCTATCATTCAGACTGATTACACCTTCAACTCATCCACCCGCTCTTTCAGTTCATTCATGGCCCTTTCAAGCAGCTTCTCCTTTTTTATGAGTTCTTGCACATAGTCCTTTGGAGGGAAGCTTATTGCGTCTTTAACACAGGTGTTTGCGCAGGTAACGCAAGCCACCATGCAGTTATTAGGCCTTACAACAACAGGCCTTTTCTTTTTATAATCAAATCCGTAAACCTTTCTGCCACATCCTGTGACACACATCCCACAACCAATGCACCTTGATTCGTCAACAACTGGGTGCCACTTAATGTCTTCCCTTGGTATCCCATGCCACGGTTTAATTACAACTTCCATCTTTTGATCTCCTTTTTTTTGTTTCTATTTCTCAGGTACATTTTTATAATCATTGTCTTTTCTCTTGCCCATGTCTTTACATGAAGGCTCAGGCCATTTATAGTCTCTGACTTCCTGCACTATAAAGGAATCCTTAAGGGGTTTGCTTACCATCCTCTTTGCATATGCCCACTGGAGTTCCTGAAATATGTCTATGTCCTTAGGCTCAAATCTGCCAGATTCTATCTTTTTCATCTGGGTTTTTACCTCTTTTGGATAGACGGCAGGATTGAGTTTCACATGGATGGTTTTGCCAGAGGAGACCTGTTGGACATAAAATTCGCTCTCGGTCAGTGAATTGTCTATTACATGGCTGTTAAAACGTGCCCTTGCCCCTGTGAGATAGGCAGCTACATCACCGCCACAGGCCGAATTGTTTGAGACAATCCTCAAATCGGTACGGTCAACAATACCCTCTGGGAATAGTTGATCAAAGGCAACCTTCATCGAGGCGGCACTTTCTACAAGACCCCCGCAGAAGTGTCCATGAAACTTGATAAGGTCCTTAATGGTGATTAGCTTTGTCTGTTGGGTGTATCTACCATATTTGTTTTCGGTGTCTCTTATTTTAAAGACAGGGGCATACTGGGCCTCTCCAAGCCATTGGGGGAAATACCATTCGGCTTTCGTGTCTGCGACTGCACCTATTTTGTCGATCACTGAAGACTGCGCCTGAGACTGTGAGGCAATGGTTAAAATTAAGAGACATAGGGTTGAGACAGCTTTTAGGATCATAGAGTCCTCCTTAGGGAAAAATCTTGTTTTTTATCCGCATAAACCATGCGGTTAAGTCCTCAAAGACCGTATAGAATATGGGCACATAAAGCAGCGTCAAGAAGGTAGAAAACATCAGCCCGCCAATTGCCACCACTGCAAGGGGGGAGAGCCTCTCAAGGCCTATGGCCCTCTCAAGGGCGATAGGGAGCATGCCCACAGAGGTGCCAAAGGCCGTCATTATTATGGGCCTTGTGCGGACACGTACGCTGTCTGTTAATGCCTGAATGGTGGTGGCACCCTTTTCTTTGGCAGACTCTATAAAGTCAATAAGAAGGATTGAGTTTTTCACTACTATGCCAGCTAACAGGATTACGCCCATAAATGCACCGGTTGATTGTTGCTTGCCGGTTATTAACAATGACCATATGGCCCCAATCAAGGCAAGGGGGATGGCCGACATGATGGTAAGGGGATGGATGAAGGACCTAAAGGCAGGTATCAGAGAAAAGTAGAGTAAGACCATGCCTAATCCAAGGGCCATGGTCAGTGCCTCGAAGTTTGCCTTGCCTTGTTTTGCGTCACCCTCCTGAGAGATGCGGTAGCCCGCAGGCAACCTTAGGCCCTGAAGGGACCTTTGCACATTGTCCATTATGTGAGAGAGGGCTGCCTTTGAGGTGTATCCAAAGACATTTATGCTGTTTTGCATGTCTTGCCTTGTGAGGATGGCTGGCACATAGGCCTCGGAGAGGCTACCCAAGGATGATAAGGGCACAGGGCCCATTGGGGTCTTTATCATTAGGTAAGATAGCTTGTCAGTATGGTCCCTGTATTGCTCCGACAGCCTGATCCTTAAGGGGATACCGTCTTCATTTGGGACCCTAAATGTAGAGGCTATGCCACCTTGCAGTGCAATCTGTGCCTGTGCCGCAACCTCCTTTGGTGATAGGCCATAGTATGCACACCTTTGGCGGTCTGCCTTAAATACTATCTCCTTTTTGTCTATAGCCCAAGAGGTCGATAGTGTGTTGAGCCCTGGTGCCTCTTGTAGTCGCCCCTTGATCTCCTGCCCTATCTCTGCCAATTTCTGATGCTCGGGGCCTGTTACCATTACATCCACAGCAGCCTTTATACTTGATATGGCTGTGGCACCAAATTCAAAGACATCTACACTCTTTAGGCCCTCGATCTGGGAGAATTCCTTACGGAGATTGTCCTGTATCTGCCAAATTGAGGCCTTTCTGTGGAATCGATCAATTAGGTTCACTGTGATAGCACCCTGTTGGGGGTTTTTGCCGCTTCCAAAGGAGACTACTGAAGGCTCCGATCCCAAGGTGGAGCTTATTGATACCAGTCCCTCCTGCCTTGCTATTGCTGCCTCCATACGGGTCAACACCTCTTCAGACCTGGCCAAAGAGCTGTTGGGGTCAGTCTCAAAGTTTATCTTGATAATGCCTGTATCCATAGGGGGCTGGATACTCTGTCCAACCAGGGGCTTTAGGATGTTCATTGTGACTATTAGGAGCAAAAAGGCAAGGGCTATAAAGGCAAACCTGTGCCTGATGGCCACTGTGAGCATCCCTGCAAAGAAGTCCCTTATGCCATTTACTATGCCATCGCTTATTCTCTTTATGGCCTCCTCAAGGGGATTTAGATGATGCCCCTTTTTCAATATAATAGGCGCTAAGATAGGGATGATCGTCACTGATACGATGTATGAGGCTGCCAGGGCAATGGTCAGCGATAGAGACAGGGGCCGCAGCACCTCCTGCACATAGCCACCTATAAAGACGATGGGTATTATAACCACAATGGTGGCATAGGTGCCTGAGAATATGGCAATCATCACCTCTTGCACACCCCCAACTACAACCTCCTTGAGGTCCTTGTCTGATTTGTGGTAGTGGCGCTCTATGTTTTCAATAACCACAATGGCGTCATCCAAGAGCATGCCTACTGCAAGGATAACGCCTGTGAGGGTTACCATATGGAACTCAAATCCAAAGAGCCACATAAAGGCAAAGGTTATAAGGTAGGTAAAGGGGATGGCTATGGCGCAGAGCAGCATCGTCCTTGCGTTTGCAAGAAAGAGGAATAGGACCAATACTGTTATGACTATGGCGTCTCTGAGGGCCTCAAGCATGTTGTCAACGCTACGCTGGATCAGGTCCTTTTGGCTATAGCTTATGTCAAGGTCTATGTAAGGATACCTTGCCCTGAGCCCTGGTAGGAGCCTCTCGGCGGCCTCAATAGTATCGAGGGCATGTCCCTCTTGTCCCCTTAATATGTTTATGCCTATGGCCCTCTTTCCATTGCCATGATAGGCAGATTGGGGTTCCTGGACCGACTGCGAGATGGTGGCCACATCCCTGAGATAGACAATGCCTGATTCCCTTCTGGCAATGACCAATGAGGCGAGTTCATCAATCCCCTTTGCTGAGCCCTCTGTCTTAAATAAATATTGTCTCTCTTTGTTGATGACCATACCGTGAGGTATGTTTTGATTCTGGGCCGATACTGCCGCCACTACCTCGTTTATACCAATACCAAACCTGTTTAACCTATCTTGATCGAGGGTTATGGCTATCTCAGATTGATACCCACCAAAGACCTCGACATTGGCAATCTCTGGGTCCCTGAGTAGCTCCTCCCTTATCTGATTGTCTGCAAGCTCCCGTATCTTTGCCATATCTATTGGCAACCCCGGTTTTGGTGAAAGGGCAAGGGTCATTACTGGTTGGGTTGCCTGGCTTATCTTGAATATCTGGGGTGGTCTGATACCCTGAGGAAGCCTTGCTGAAACCTTGCTTATGGCATTTGCAATGTCCGTTGCCGCTGCATCAAGCCCTTTTTTGTATCCAAACTCGACTGTTACAACAGAGACCTCGTCCTTTGAGGTGGATGTGACCTTTAAGGCCATGTCTATTGTAGAGGCCTCTTTTTCAATGGGCAGGGTTATGTCGTTTTGTATGTCTGCGGCTGCTGCCCCAGGCATTACTGTCACCACGCTTATCTGGGGCCTATCAACATCTGGAAAGAGGTTAAAGGGCATCTTCTTATAACCCAGAATCCCAACTACAGACAAAAGCAGCACCAATGACAAGACCAAATGGGGGCGCCGCATGTAGGGTTCTATGAAGTTCATTATGCCCCTTCTTTGGTTGTTATTGCATTGACCTTGCTTCCCTCAGCAAGGGTCATGAGTTTTGCCTCCTGGGCTACGACGACAAGGGTGCCTTCCTTAAGGTCACCTGAGATTGCACACCTGCCACCGCCTGAGCCTAAGAGTCTTACTGGCTTGATGTTAACCACATCGTCTCTTACAACATATACAAAGGCGCCCTTTGTGTTCTTCACCAAGGCCTGTTCTGGCACAATAAGGCCTTCGGCATGACCAGTTACGATATCAACACCAACTGTAGAGTATGTAGGCAGGTTGAAGGGCGAGGACTTGAGGGATATCTCAAGGGTCCCAAGCAGGTTCTTATTTAAAGATGGATAGATACGGGTAATTTTGGCAGTCATAGATTGACCATTGTTTGTTAGCCTCGCAACTGTTCCTACTCTAAGGGCAGATAATCCCTCCTGTGGCATCTGGACTGTCACCTTGTATGATGAGGTGTCTTCTATGCTTATGATTGGCTTACCAGGTATGGCCATGTCCCCCGGCTCGGCCCACCTTTTGGTTACAACGCCGCTGAAGGGTGCTATAATCTGCGCATAACTAGCCTGTGTCTTGGCAATAGAGAGGTTCATAGTGAGTCCATTAATAGCCTCATTATAGGCATCCATAGCAGCCTTTGCACCCTCATAATTGGCCTTTGACCGTTGTAAGGCCTCTTGGGATATGGCCCCAACATTATAAAGGGTTACATCACGCTCATAGATAGCCCTTTGGGTCTCATAGGCACTCATGGCAGCAGCGTATCTCTGACGGGCTGCCTGAAGTTCGGCGTTGATGACGGCTATCTTATCCACAAGCTCACGGTCATCAATTGTGGCCAGGAGATCCCCCTTTTTTACCAGGTCACCTTCACGGGCCTTGATGCCCACAATGGTGCCAGATATACGTGTAGAGACATCGCTTTTTACAAAAGGTTCAATGCTGCCCATGTAATGGGCTGTGATGTTCACTGAGCCTTTCTCAATAGGCACAACATACACTGAGGGTATGGGCGCCTTTGGTCTTGGCAGGTCTGCAAGGGCCCTCTTCTTGTTTGAAATAGCATAAATTGCACCTGCAATAATCAACAAGACAACAATAGCTATGATGATGGTCCTTCTCATCTCAGGTATTCCTCCAATGTGCCCGTTGCACTGCGCCATGTAGTCTGTGCAACATTATAGTCAAACAACGCCTGGGTGTAGTTGGCCTCTGCTGTCATGGCTGCTGCCTGGGCAAACAAAAGATCGGTCATCGTCCCGGCACCGGCCTTATATTTCTCTTGCTCTATACGGAAGGCCTCTTGGGCCTGGGCCACGGCCTTTTCAGCAGCCTCAATGCGTATTAAGCCCTCCTTAATTGATGACATTGCCCTTTGTATTTGAAGTGTGATCTCCTGCTCAACGGTCTTGAGTCTCTCATAGGCACGCCTTTTTTGTATCTGCTCGCGCCTGTAGTCAGAATAAAGTGGTAGGTCAAATATGGGTATGTTCAGATTTATGCCCGCTATCCAGTTGCCCTCATCATACTTAGGATTCATGCCATACTGTTTTATATAACCAGAAAGGCCGTTTATTGAAGGCAGCATCTTGGATAGGGCACCTTTGATGTTTAGGTCAGCCTCTTTGATGGCAGCTAAGGCAGATAGGTACTCTGGTCTGTTTGCCTTGGCAGTGGACAGGGCCTCTGAAAAGTCGATTTCAATAGCCTTAACCTCGAGGCTATCGGATGGTCTTATTGGGTCCTCTATGGGGCCATCAGTCTTTCTACCCATGAAAAACCTGAGGGTTGCTGACAATGTCTTTTCTGCCTCCCTGAGAGAGAGCATCCTCTGGTTTTCATTTGCAAACTGGGCCTCTATCTTCAATAGGTCAACCTTGGCTATCCTTCCTAACTGATACATAAGCCTTGAATTATCAAGCTGCGATTGGAGGGCCTCTAAGGACCTCAAAGAGGCCTCCTTGAGCCTGTGGGTTTGTATGAGCTTGTAGTATGTGTTAATGGTATTAGCGATAAGGTCGTTCTTTGTAAGCCTGAGGGTATTTTGGGCCAATTCTGTTCGTAACTCTGAGAGCCTCACATTATTCATAAGCTGGCCTCCATGGTATAAGGGGAGTGTCATCATCACGGCCCAGGAGGCATACCTATCACTGAAGTGGGCGCCAATTGTGGGTGACTGGGCAGGTATGAAGGGCACTGGGTCCTGACGGATTGTGTAATTTGCATCAAGGGTAAGACGAGGTAGGTATTTCCCCTTTGCGGTTGCCGTTGCCTGCTCCGACGCCTCAACACCAAGCCGTGCCGCAGATAGGGCAGGGTTGTTTGCTATTACCTCACTGAGACATTCCCTAAGTGATAAGGTCTGAGCATGAGCGGCAAGAGGCAGATAGAGCATAAAGATGCATTGGAGAATAAGCCGTAGTGACTTCATAGCCTTTATTTACGAATGTTTCAGTTCAAATTAGTTATGCCTAAATAGACACCTGCTATAACGAGTAATACACCACTTATACGCTTTGAATAGAGCGAGAAGTTCTTCACCCCCCTGGAACCTATAAGGGCCTCTGTGATGCCCACAGAGAGCCCAGCAATGAATATCAGGGCACAGTGGCCAACGGCATAAACGAACAGTAATGAGCCTCCGTAAAGTATATCACCCTGCGTTGATACATAGGCAAGTATTACTGCAAGCACAGGTGTGGCACAGGGCGAAGACACCGTGCCTGTAAGCAAGCCAAGTAAAAATGCCCCAAGTAACCCCTTTGTCTTGACCTCTCTGGTCCTTTCAAAGGGCATTGGGATTGAGATTAGTCCCATGAGATGGAGCCCCATCACCACCGCAATTAATGCCAATACAATGTATAACCACTCACCCATGAAGGCAAGGAACTGTCCCATGGCTGATGCAGCAACGCCAAGGAACGTAAAGGTAATAGATAACCCAAAGACAAAGACCAGAGAAAAAAGGGCTGCCTTATTTTTATTACCCGCTGAATAGCCACCCACATATCCTATTATCAGTGGTATTGCTGCAAGCACACAGGGACTGGCCGCTGATATAAGACCACCTATAAAGACTGCAATGAAGGCGAGACCCTGCTGATCTTGAATGACATATTGGATGTTGTTTAAGATCTCTTGCATGGCATTAGGCCTTGTATCTGATAGCCTGAGGCCTCGTCAAGAAAGGCCTTGATGGTTTCATTGAATATGTAGTCACCCTCAAAGCCCTGCCTTCTTCAGCACGGGCACTATCTCCTCATAGGGGTAGAAACCAATATGCCTGTGAAACTCATTGCCCTCTTTATCGAGAAAGACCTGCGTTGGTATCATAAAGACCCTGTATCTCTGTCCAGCCTTACGGTCAACCCTGACATCTACAAAGATCACCTCAAGCTTACCCTTATAGGTCTTACTGAGCTTGTCCATGACAGGCCTCATCTGCTCGCAGGGTATGCAGCCCACAGAGCCTAATTCGAGCATCACAAACTTACCCTCCCTCTTGGCCTTGCTTAATGCGGCATCTAAATCAAATGCATGTCCATATACTGGGAGTGACAATATTAACAAAACCATAAAGAGCTTAAGCATTCATGCCTCCTTTTCCTGGCCTCTGCCGTTTACGTTCTTCGATCTTCTTTTTGATCATCTCCATCTTCCTTTGGAGCTCCTCCTTTTGCCGTCTTTCTTCATTGTCCTTTGGTTCTGCCACTGGATTTGTAACACGCCATGTAAGCTTGGCACTTATTGGCCCTTCAGGGTAAGCGCCTATGTCATACAGGGTGTAATCCTGAAATTGGGTGGGCGCCTCCTGATAGCACGACCACACAGCCTGTCTTAGCAACTCAGGGGTCCCCTTGTTTAGTAGGTCAACGACCTCTAATATCTGGCTCCTGAATCGCTCAATGTATTCATTAGACAGATTAAATAGATAGGGCGTAGGCGCCACTGTGCCTAAGATCCTTTTCCTTGAATCAATGCCCTTTTTGACCAGCGCCTTGATGGCCTCACCAGTGGAGTGACCCGGGGACTCAGGCCCAGTGACAATGAGATATCTGATATTGGGATTAGCGATAACATTGCAGACCATCTTTTCTATGCCGATGTTTTCAGTCTGGATGGTACCTGAAAGGGCGGCACCTGACTCGACCCCAACACGCACCAGTTGCTCTATCTCCTTTGGTATCTTGTCGTAGTCATAAATAAGAATTACAACTACGGCAACGGGCGAAAAATCATTGCCCCTCAGATAGTGACCCTCTTCAGGGGGATAATCAGGTGATGGCTCAGTCTTTAACATTTACACCCTCTTTACAACGCCAGAGCCTCTCGGCAAGGCCCTGTATATATTGCCTGTTCTCTAAGGCTTCTGTCCACCTCAAAGGTATTGCATCCATCCCATAATAGGCCCCTGCTATAGCCCCTGTCATTGCCCCAATAGTGTCTGCATCACCGCCAAGACTTACTGCATAGACAAGGGCACCCTCAAGGTCATAGTTTGCCAAGAAAGAATATATGGCTATTGGCACAGAATTCAAGGCCTCAATACCATTGCCGAGATACCTTATGACATCTCTCTTGCTCACATCTTGATTCAAGAGGCCCTCAATAGTAGAGAGTTTTTTAAGATAATCTTGGTTATTTGTGACCGCCTTGAGTCTCATCAAGAATCCCTCTCTGTTTAAATCATGAGCCCTTGTAGTAAGGGCAATACTTACTGCATAGGCCTGAAGAAATGCGCCCTCTATGGCTAACTCATGACTGTGGGTGATTATGCTTGCCCTATGGACGACCTCTCTTAGTGTGTCTGGCTCGTCATAATAAAAAAGCCCGATGGGTGCTATTCTCATGGCTGCCCCGTTGCCATAGGAGCCCCCTGGGTATAACCCCCTGTCAAGCATCTCATCCCATCTTCTTCCTTGGTTAAGAATCATATTAAAAATCCTTGGAGGTCCCCATCCATAACCACGCCAGGGTTCCTTTAGATGATTATGGATGAATCTCTCTACCATATCATGTCCATTGAAACCACCACAGTGTATGAGGGATTCAGCAACACCTATCATCATGGCGGTATCATCGGTATACCTGGGACCTAAGTCCCTATTTTCAGAGATCTCAAGGGAACCTTCCCTCGGGGCTCCAAGGGAATCTCCTATTGCAGTCGCCAATATACAACCTTTGAATCGTGAGATATCCATTTATCTAATTCCCCCCTTAATTTCCCCCCTTAATGCCTTCAGTAGATAGAGTGCCTCATTTACTTTTAAGGCTGATTGGTCTGTCCTCTTCACCGTCCCAAATCTTCTCGATACAGACTTGCCGATTCCCCAGCGGGGATTGCGAAGTTCACCGATAAAATGCCAAAAAACCCGAGCATGGGAGTGTCTTTGTAAAAATAAGGATATCTTCAACCCTATCGCTGCCACTTTCCCCTTTAGTAAGGGTAAACACTGCTAAGGTATATAATACATAGCCTTTACCCACCTTTGCACTCCTGTTTTCTTGATTCTAAGAGTGCAAAGATCAAATTTG
>CALEDV010000025.1 GCA_937949555.1 uncultured bacterium
GAGACCTCTGGACCTTCACAGATAATGCCAAACTAATCACCTCTTGGTGACTGAATGACCTATGGCCCTTTTTAATAAACCCTGTGGCAGTATAAAGGCTTTCAGGCATGCCCTCTTACTCCTTACAAGTTTCTATCGGCATTTTGAGTCCTAATTTGCCCTCTGCAATATTTTTTACTATAATTTATAACGCTATGAACAAGTGCAACAGAAATGCCGGCATTATTATAATCGGAGACGAGATACTTTCTGGGATGGTCAAAGACTCAAATTCTTCTTACATAATTGACCACCTGAGGGATGTAGGTATAGAAATCAAAAAGATTGTGGTAATAGGAGATATTATCGAAGAGATTGGCAGTACGGTCAGGGAGTTTTCTGATGCCTACGATATAGTATTTACCTCTGGCGGCATTGGTCCTACCCACGACGATGTTACCATTGAGGCAATATCCAAGGGCTTTTCAGTAGATATGGTAAAGCATCCTGCGCTCCTTAGAAGACTGCGGCAGATAATTGGCAAGGAGCCCACCGAGGTTCAGCAAAGGATGGCCCTTATCCCTAAGGGTGCGGAGGTTGTAACTGACATTGACCTAGGACTGCCAATGATAATCTACAGGAATATATACATCCTTCCGGGCATACCCAGTTGTCTGCAACGCAAGGTAGAGGTTATAAAAAAAATACTTGGTTCAGGTAGACCTCCTTATGTAAAAAAGGTCTATGTGGATGAATATGAAAGCGCTATAGCAAATACCCTCGCAGGTTTAGCCAAGGATGATCCCTCTGTGAAGATAGGCTCCTATCCCTATATGAACGATCCAGAATTCAGGGTTATGGTGTCCTTTACAGGATACAATAAAGATAATCTTGACCGTTCTGTGGAGCGATTTGTAGACTCTCTGCCTTCGCACAAGATAGTCCGAATTGAGACATGGCTTGGAGATGATTGACAATACCTATACTCTCTTTGATTTGCTCTCTGAAGTAAGACAATACCTAAAGGCAGCCTTTGCAGAGGCATACTGGGTGATTGCAGAGATTGCTGAGGCTAAGGAGCACCAGAGGGGACATTGTTACCTTACCCTTGTGGAGCGTAGGGAGGAGAGGATAGCCGCACAGATCAAGGCAAATATCTGGGCCTATGAATACAGGAGGCTAATACAAAAATTTACCAATGCCACAGGAGAGGGCTTTAAACCTGGCATGAAGGTATTGCTGCTTGTTACTATTGACTGCCATGAACTCTATGGCATGAGCTTTAATATCAAGGACATAGAACCCTCCTATACCCTCGGTGAGATGGCGCTCAAAAGAAGAGAGATCATTGAAAGGCTTACAAGGGAGGGATTGATTGAAAAAAACAGGTCTATACCCCTCCCCTTAGCGCCTCAGCGTATAGCGATAATATCCTCATCACAGGCAGCAGGATACGGTGATTTTATGGATCAAATAACAAACAATCCCTACGGTTACCGATTTAAGACAACCCTCTTTCCTGCCCTGATGCAGGGGGAGGCTGCTGAGGAATCGATAATTAAGGCACTTGATGCAATAGTATCTTCGAAGGAAACCTATGACCTTTTGGTAATAATTAGAGGCGGAGGCTCTTCTATTGACCTTAGCTGTTTTGATAGCTATGAGATATCAGCAAAGGTCGCAAACTTTCCTATGCCTGTTATTACAGGAATTGGTCATGAAAAGGACGAGACCATCGTGGACATGGTTGCCCATACCCCCTTGAAAACACCAACTGCAGTGGCTGATTTTCTGCTCTCTGGGCTTAGTTCCTTTGAAGAGGCAATGATAGGGCTATACCAAAGATTAAAGACTATTGCCTCAAGGTATCTTAAACAACAGGAGCAAAGGTTAAACAGCCTTTCAGCAAGATTTTTTTTGGGCACAAGGAATTTTACTGTACAGGGCAATAGCAGTTTAGATATGCTTAGTCTTAGGCTTTCCGGGGCATCCCATGCCTTAATTGCAAGGCATCTTGCAGTCACCGAGCACCTTGAGCAGGCCCTTAGACATCTAAGTCCTGAAAATGTATTAAAACGGGGATATAGCATAACCACTTACAAAGGCAAGGCATTAAAGGATATAGGAGACCTAAAGGATGGAGCAGAGATAGTCACGCAACTAAAAAATTTTTCCTTTATAAGCCTCTATAAAGCAAAAAGAAAGGAGAGCAAAGGGTTTGGAAAAAGACAAGGTATTGACCTATTCTCAGGCATTGAATGAAACAGAGCAGATTGTAAAGGATATCGAATCCCAGGAGATAGACATAGACCTGCTGACGGAGAAGGTTAAAAGGGCCTCGGAGTTGATAAACTTCTGTCGCAATAGGCTTCGTCAAACGGAGGAGGAGATAGACAGGGTATTTGAAGAAAAGGAAGCGAAACAAGATGTCTCTTGAGGAAATTAGGGCAGCCAAGAGAAGGGCAAATTTAGAAGATACCCCAAGGCTGTTTGATATAAGGGCATTTCACGACATTGGTGCCCTTGCCAATGAAATTGCAGAGTCAAAAAACGGCAAAGAGGCATATTTTGTCCTTAATAGACATATAAACCCTACAAACCTATGCGTCAACCGCTGTAAGTTTTGCGCCTTCAGCAGGTCAAAGGGACAGGAGGGCGCCTTTGAACTTACCCTCGAGGAGATAATCCAGAAACTCCATTCTGATACAAATCCCTTCAGCGAGGTGCATATTGTTGGAGGGCTGCACCCTGATTGGGGGTTTTCTCATTATAGAGACATTATCAGGTCTGTCAGAGATGCCTTTCCAAATATTGCTATTAAGGCATATTCTGCTGTGGAGATTGATCACATGGCTAAGATCTCTGGCAGACAAATAGAGTACATACTGAGCTCTCTAAAAGAGGCTGGGTTGGATATGCTTCCCGGTGGGGGGGCTGAGATCTTTGACCCCTCGGTACGAAATAGACTCTGTCCTGAAAAGATAACCGGCGAACAGTGGCTACAGATCATGGAAACAGCCCATAGACTTGGTATAAGGTCAAACGCTACGATGTTATATGGGCATTTAGAGTCCCTTGAGCAGAGGGTAGGGCATTTACTCAGCCTTAGGGAGCTTCAGGATAGGACCGGCGGATTTCAAGCCTTTATCCCGTTGTCTTATCACCCTGTTAATACTGCGATAGGAGGCAGCTACACTGGAGGAATAGATGACCTCCTGACTATAGCTGCAAGCCGTATCGTCTTAGATAATTTCGATCATATCAAGGCGTACTGGATTATGCTTGGAGAAAAGATATCACAGGCAGCGCTGCTCTTTGGCGCCGACGATTTAGACGGCACTGTTATTGAAGAGAAGATTACCCATTCAGCAGGGGCCCTTTCTAACCAATCTATGACAATAGAGTCCTTGAAATTGTTAATTCAGAGGGCTGGGAAGATACCTGTTCAGAGGGACGGTTTTTACAGACCCATTGATGACAGCAAACAATAAAAAAGGTAAGAGACCACTTAAGATAGGAGTCTTCCCTGTAAGATGAGGGTATGATTGCCCTTAGTTTGATTATCCTATCTCAGATCCTCTGAAATACAGCATTGCCATTGCCGTAATCTATTTATAGGTTATTGCCCTCTAATCTAAAATGAGTATTGGCGACATAATCTGTCTTGCTGAGTATCAAAGTGGAACCAACTATCCTGTATTTCTCAACGGTGGTATCTGCCCTGCCATACCTGTCGGTCTCTGTGGTGACCCAGGTTGCACCCTTGTGCAGGTATCGGTCAATGACCTCTTAATGCTCGTGCTTTTTGAGCCGAATTGGTTATCCTCTTTGCCTTTCATGCAGACAACATGACAGGAAGGCCCTTTCATGTCTTGCTGATAGCCATGCCTATTATGCTTCGGGTATATTTCAACTTATTCCTTGTCTATGGTATGATGTTAATGGTCAAGGCGCCTCACAATGTTGCGGCTCCAGGGGCACTTATAGGGGCAAGTAACTTTTTTGAGTTGGCTGTAGCAGTGGCAATTACACTCTTTGGCGCAAACTCAGGGGCAGCCCTTGTCTGTGTGGTTGGGGTGCTTGTGATGCTCTCTGTAACGGGCATATGCAATCGCACCAGGCATTGGTTAGTTGAGAAAACTAAATAGAAAGGTTCATCATGGACTTAAAAAAAATTTGTTACTGCTTTAATTACACTGAACAGGACATCAAAGAAGATGTTATTGCCAATAAGGGCAGGTCAACTATTCTTGAAAAGATCATTGCTCAAAAGCGCACAGGCGGATGCAACTGCCAGTGGAATCACCCTGAGGCCAGGTGATGCCTTGGCGATGTCCATCAGGTGGTGGACAGGACTAGAAAGGATATAATATGAAACTTGCAATCTTTGGCGACATTCACGGCAACATTGAGGCTTTAAAAAGGGCATACGATGAGGCATTGAGGCATAACCCTGACAAGATGTATCATCTCGGTGATTTAGGTGGTTATGCCCCCTTTGTTAATGAGGTAGTGGACTTTCTGATTGAGCATCATATTGATGGCGTGCAGGGTAACTACGATGAGACTGTGGCAAATGACAGGGAGCATTGTGGTTGTAAGTATGAAGACCCCTTTCAGGCTGAAAGGGCAAATCAGGGTTTTAACTGGACAAAGGCACATGCTACAGAACGGAGTAAAGACTACATGAGGGCATTGCCCTTTGAGATAAGGTTTGAAGCAGAGGGCAAAAAGGTCCTTATATTCCATGCAACACCTAAAAAGAACAACTTGTATTGGTATGAGGATCGGGAGGAGAAGTTTTTTAAGGAGATGGCTGAGAAGGCAGATGCTGATGTCTATATATATGGACACACTCACAAACCCTATAGAAAAGATCTCTATGGCAAGGTTTTTATCAATGCTGGTAGTGTAGGGAAACCAAAGGATGGTGATAATAGGACCTGTGTAACGTTGCTCGATATAGAAAAAGAAATAATAAAAAGTGAATTCATCAGGATACCCTATGACATTGAAAAGACAGCCTCTGCAATTATTACAAGCGGGCTGCCTCCTTATTTTGCAGAGAAACTAAGGGAGGCTAGGTAGACAATTATTCCTGAGGTTATAACTTGCTGAATAGGAATCTATGGGGGAATTAAAAGAAGGCTAATATCAGCGGCAACAGCAGGATCTAAAGGAGAAGACCTGAGCAAAGGATGGTTAAAGTGATTGGGATAATCCCTTTATTACCGCATCGAGTTTATTGATTACTTCCTCTGTCTGGCTTCTATCTTTAGAGGCAAATAGGACTATCTCCTTGCCCTCTTCTGTTTGTAGAAGTGCCCTATGAAACTCTGAGGGCTGACCAAAGCCTGGTATCACTGTAAAGTGTTGTAGGGCAATGCCCTCAACGACCTTGACACCATCGGGGTTTTCAGGCATCAAGCAGGTATAATCCCTTTTAATGCCCTTTATCTCGTCTCTGTTGAACCTCTGGCTTTTAGTAAATAGATGCCTCCTCTCAGTGAGGGTTACATGACCTTTTTTAAGGTCTATAGACAACACAAGTATGGGGTCCCTGAAGACAAGGTATCTATAGGCAACAAACAGCCCTATAAAGGCCAAAAGCAAGACAACCCAGAAGAGGGCATTTATCTCTATAAAAGGGACAGACAAAAGCCCCATTAAAACCAATGTGGCACCTGCAGCCATGCTCGATGTGAGTTCCCTATTGTAGATACCACTATGTAGCACGCTACCCTTGTCGGTTATAAAGTCACCGGTCTTGAATGTAATCGAGTCCTCCTGTATGTCAAAAGAATAACCCACCCCTCCTCCTTTCTAAAACAGTATCATTGAAAGTATCGCCCCCACAATGGCAAGGGCGAGCACATCGTTTTTGTAGATCAACCACCCAAAGGCAACCACAAAGAATGCGAGCTTTGTTATATCCCAATGCACAGCAAGGGTAAACTTAATGGATACGAAGATGAGCAGCCCTGCAAAGGCAGCGACCATCCCCTTAGTAACAGCCCTGAAAGGCCTTGAGGAATCAATCTTATCAACAAAGGTCATTACAATAGAGAGCAACACCGGACCAGGGGCAAAGATAGCAAAGGTTCCAACAAGGGCACCTACTAATCCGCCGGTTATGTAACCAACAAAGGTTGCGTTTATGAGTATCGGGCCCGGGGTTATCTGTCCAAGGGCAATGCCATCCATAAAGGTCTTGCTGTCCATCCATGCCTTTGTCTGCACCACCTCATGATACATCAGAGGTAGGGCTGTATATACGCCCCCAAAGGACATCAGGGCGATCTTGGTCATTATGCAAGAGAACTCAAAAAGCCCCCCAAATAAAAGGTATATTAAACAATAACAGGATGCAAAAGACAATGTTATTATCCACCCATCTCTCTTTGATATGGCCATGACTTGCCCCCTGGATTGTAGGTCAAGGCCCTTTGAATAAAAGAGGGCACCAAGGGCCCCTGTAAGCGCAATAACGAGCAGAGGACTTGATCCTACAAGGAGCAAGGTCGCAGATACTATGGACAATACAATAGATGAAGGACCTTCCCTTACCCTCTCTAAGAGGAAACGGCCTGCAGCGTTTATTACGATGGCAACAACAACTACCTCAAGCCCTATAAACGCTGACTTTATGATGCCAAGGTTCCTGCCCTCTTTGTAAAAGGCAGAAAATACTAACATGATCAAAAAAGAGGGTAGCAGGAATGATGCAAAGGCAATCAGTAGCCCTGGTAGACCTCTGATCTGATATCCACAATAGGATGCCAGGTTTACCACAATGGCGCCTGGTATGCCCTGGCATGTGACTAAGCCCTTTGTGAAGGCTTCGGGGTCAATCCATCTCTTTGACACTGTCAAGGTATTGCGCAGATACTCCACCATGGCAGGGCCGCCAAAGGATATACAGCCCAATTTAAGAAAGGTAAATAGTAAATCGACTAAGGATGGGTACAAGTTGTCTTTGACATTAACCTAAAGGGCTATTTGATCTTCTTTGCAGAACTTGACAACAGGCCCAACAGCCCGCCCTCTTTGTTGACAGGCTGATTAAGCAGTTCGTTGAGGGGGTTATCGGCGCCAACGATCATCATCTGCTTGATCTTAAGCTGTGCCTTGACCTTTAATTCCTGCCTCTGTATGTCCTTGATGGAATCCTCATAGGTCGCCTGTTGCCTGGGGATATCGGTCTCGATGAACCCTGATAGTTTTAGGGAGAGCCTGGTGCTCAGAATGCCCATTGCCCTGCTTACAGAGGATGCATCTTCTGAAATTCTACTCTTAAGCCTTATCTCGTCAAGTTGAAGCCTGCCTTTTACTGTAAAGCTTAGTCCGAGGTCTGTGAGCGATGTGCTATTAGCATTGAAAAAATCCCTCAACGATGATTCGAGTTGATTCAACATCGGCTCATCCTTTAAGGCCCCAGGCTCGTCTATGGTGCCCTTCTGCTTTTCTATGACATCGGCGGTGATGTTGAAGGAGGAGACAAAGCTTTTTAGATTTGCCTCAATACCCATTGGATACACAGAGAGCCTGAAGGTCTTGGGGTCTGTGGAGTACCCTGAATCAGCCTTCTTAAGGTTCAGGGTCAGACCCGGTATAATGTCAGAGATGTTATTGATGGTTCTTGTATATTCAATGCCATTGAACTTAATAAGGGCATTCTGGGCACTCTGGGTCTGACTCATATTTGTGACACCACCGATGACATTGTTTGAACTATCATAGGTCGCATCAAAGGCAAGCCTACCAAGGCCGGCATTTGCAGTCTCCTCTGGCATGTCCCCAAAGTCGCCATTGTTGTTGACATCCACCTTGACAGTTATCTTATTGTCAGCGCCTGTGCTGTTTGAGGTCAACACCAACCTATAGCCTGATATCTCTGCACTATTTTGGGCAGTGGTAGAGGCGTTGTTTTGTATTGTCACTGCTGTGGTGTCAAAACCGAGCATCTGCCTCGCCGTAGAGTCTGGGTCATCCCAGGCCAACTCCATCTCACTACCAGTAGAGTTGGTGATGGTGAATCTGTTATTGTCTGCATCATAGCTTACATTGAACTTGTCTCCTCCCTGATTGTAGGCATTGATCAATGCCAACTTAACTGCTTGGGCAAGTTGCTCACCTGTGTAATTGCCCTCTGCAATTGAGGCCGTATATGTGGAGCTACCAAGCTTAAATTTTATGGTATTGTTCGAGTTAGTCACATCAAACTTAGATATCTCTGCCTGTATGCCTGCATTAGCATTGTTGATCGCTTCCTTTATGCCTTGCAGGGTATTGTTTGAGCTATCTATTGTCAGATCAGTTGGACTGCCTGAGCCCACCTGTATCCTCAACCTCTGGGTTGTATAGGTAGATAGGTCAGCCACCTCGCTGTCCTGGCCTGCAAAGATGGCTGATGCAATCCTTTGAGACTGGGCAATGCTGCCAATCTGGATGTTATAATTCCCTGCCGATGTATAGGATGTGGTAGTGGCCGTGATGTAAGAGCTGTCTGATGAGAGGACGCTCCTTAGTCCAGAAAGGGATTTCTTGAGCCTATCAACGGCCTCATTCATGATCGAAAGGTTGCTCTGTAGTGTGCTCAGAGAGGTCAACCCTATCTCTGCATCGGTCCTTTGATACTGAAGACGCTGATACTGGGCCATATCTTTGGCTGCAAGATACTTGGCCACCATTGCCTTATTCCCCGACTGAAGGGCCTTAAAGGGGTTTATGGGGTTTGAAAAGGGGTTTATAGGGTTTGTGGCCATTGTATCACCTCATCTGTCAGATTTTCAGTTAGACCTATCATTATACTGTATGCTTAAGCACTCTCAAAGCACCCTTGAGGGTCACACTTTTATTTTCGTGATAACAGACTAAAGCTTAAGCCCCTCGATTGCCTCACCTAAGCGCCTTAGATGTCCCTTCTCCTCTTCAATGATCTGTCCCATCAGCTCAATCACTGCCTTGTCTTGAGAGCCCTTTAGTATCTTTGAGTACAGGTCAAGGGAATTTATCTCTATCTGCATGGCGAGTTCCAAGATATTTATCGCTGGGTTTTTTGCCCTCTTGATAGCAGCTATGGCGTTACTTATGCTCGTGCCGCTTTCCATGAGGTCCTTGTGCTTTTCTAAGATGTCTTCTCTGAGCCTTGTCTCCCCTCCAGTAATCTTGTTGTAAGCAGACATAAGGGTCTCTTTGTGGCGGGACTCGGCCGTTGCCAGTTGACTAAAGAGACCAACTACTGCCTTATCTGCCTTATCGATTAGCCCTTCAACCTCTTTATAGAAGCGCCCAGTGCCGTCTTCCAATGCCCATCCAATAGTAACGAGCTCCTCTAAGGTAGTAGCATCTTGCAACAGGAAAAGTCCTGCATCGTAAGCCCCTTGGGCCTCAAGCCCTTCCCATGCATTGATGCCCCCACTCATGGAATAGACCTCTTGAAAGCCCACACCCTTTAAGAAAGAGGCAGCAGAGTAGCTCCTCTGTCCAGACCTACAGTATGAGATAATTGGCAGGTCGGTGCTCAACTCTGAGACCCTGTCAGGGAGTTCTGGCAGGGGAATAAGCACGGCACCTGGTATGTGTGCCTCTTCATACTCCTTTGGTTGTCTGACATCGAGTAAGGTATAAGACTCAATAGGATTGTTCTGAAAATAAAGCTCTGCCTCATCAGGAGAGAGTATCTTAACTGCATTAAAGGCATCGTTGATGTTCATGTTATTCAAATCCTTTGATCAACCCTTAAGGCCACTAATCAGAGCTATAACAGAGTTGTAACAAAAAAACAGAGGAAACATACCGTCTCCCCTGTTTTTTTATAAGTCATTTCTGTGGTGATTAATGGCATTAATGGGGCTGAAAGAGGATGCATATGGAGTTACTTAAGCCTTGCCTCCACTGCATCACTGTTAATATTTTTAAAGAAGGCCTCAATATAGTCAGGTCGCTTAAGCCCATAGTCAATCATAAAGGCATGTTCAAAGACATCCAAGATCAATATGGGATTACATCCTGCAGGATGGGCCACATCGTGCTCGTTTATCCAGCAATTAAATAGCTTGCCACTGCTTGTGTCTTGATACAGCACTGCCCAACCTATACCCCTCATGGCGCCTGTGGCCCTGAAGTCCTTCTCCCACTCATCATAGCTGCCAAAGGCCTCGGCCAATTTCTTTGCGAGCTTGCCCTCTTTGTGCATGCCCTTGCCCCCGAGATTTTCAAAGTAATACTCATGGAGCCTCATACCGTTAAACTCCCAACCAAATCTCCTCTTCAGCTCAGCGTACTCTGGTGTAGATGCCTTTCCATCCTTTAGCATCTGGGTTAGGGTATCCATCACCTTGTTAGTGTTTGTGACATAGCCCTGATAGAGGGTAAAGTGATTCTTCAGAAGGGTCTCACTAAAGCCCTCCATGCCAATTAGCTTCGAATAGTCCTTTGCCGTGTAAGACATAGAAACCTCCTTGTGTCATGATTAGTAATGCAATTATAGCCTATAAACTGGGATTTTTGCCAAAAACCTTGCCCCATGTTAGTATAATTGCCATGCTCAGCTATCCAAATATAGACCCTGAGATAGTCAGGTTAGGTCCCCTTGCCATCAGATGGTATGGGATTATGTATCTACTGGGTTTTGCATCTGCCTATCTACTCATCCGCTATCAGATAAGAGAAAAGAGGATGTCCGTTGGTAAAGACTTTATAGAATCACTATTTTCATACCTTATACTTGGTTTGTTGATCGGTGCAAGGATGGGTTATGTGGTCTTCTACAATCTTTCTTATTACCTACAACATCCCCTCGATATCTTTGCCCTTTGGCATGGGGGGATGTCCTTTCACGGGGGGCTTATAGGATCTATACTCGCTGGCTATCTCTTTTGCAAGAAATATAAGGCCAACTTCTGGCAGATGGCAGACATGGTGATCGTTACTGCCCCTATCGGCTTAGGCCTTGGGAGGCTTGGCAACTTTATCAATGCAGAGCTCTACGGTAGGGTCACCGACTTGCCCATAGCTATGATATTCCCCACAGACCCCCAGAGACTCCCCCGCCATCCCTCACAGCTCTATGAGTTTGTGTTCGAGGGCCTGGCGCTATTTCTTATCCTCTGGAATCTTCGCAATAGAGGACTCAGGCCGGGACTGCTAACAGCGCTCTTTATTGGGCTCTATGGTGTCTTTAGGTTTATATTGGAATTCTTCAGAGAGCCCGATAGCCATATTGGATACTTCTTTGGCCTTCTAACCCTCGGCCAATTACTGTGTTTGGCTATGATTATTACAGCCCTGTTTGTATATTACCTTAAAAAGGATAAAGTCACTTGACCACCTACTTTGCTTGCACAGGTAATGTATGTTGATACTCTGAAGGAGGCCTCTTTACATGCAGAAATGAGGGAAAAGGTGGGTAAACTTTACAGTTCCTTACAAAAGTAGCCCTAAAAAACGGCAAGACCCTTTAACAGGCCTTGCCCTTTGCTTTGATAGTCTTAATATCCTACTGAGACTACTTAAACCGACTGAGCAGATTATGTGCCCAGTTTATCCCCTAAAACCTATTACTTTACCAACCCCAATACTTTAGCCATGAACTCAAGGGCATTTTGGTTTAAAAATATTACTGTGAAAAACAGAATGATAAACATGATGGTAAACTTGCGGTCAAGCTCTATCTTGATAGTCTGCATCTCTTGACGAATAGTGTCTATTCTGCCTTCAAGCCTTGCGATATCTGCCTTTGAGGCAAGCTCCTTTGTAAGCTCGTCCTTTAACTCTAATTTCTTTTGAAGGGCAACAGCCTCAGCCTTTTTCTCAATAATCTCAAGCCCTATCTCTATTGCCTGAGCAATCTTACGCCCCTCTTCTCTTCCGAGCTTGTCCTCAAGTATCTGCAATATGTCCATTGTTATCGCCTGTGCCATGACGCCTAAAAATTACATAAAGTCAATTGTTTTGTCAAGACCCCAAATTGCCCCTTAAATTGCCGATAGGAGTAAGAGGGTGTGCCGAAAAGGCCCTTTTGCGACACCGCCTTGTAAGACCTCTTACACCCTAAAGACAGGGATTAGGAAAATCCAGGAAAACAAAAGTCCGGCAAAGGGATTGGAGCCCTCGACCTAAATATTCTGCTTCGCTATCGAATCCTCGATTAACGAGGAGGCGATAGGGGCAATTCACATTTAAGGAAAAAGTGGTCATTTCTGAAGGCCGCAACACTTCTTGTACTTCTTGCCGCTGCCACAGGGACAGGGGTCATTCCTACCTACTTTTTTATCCCGTTGGACAGGCCCCTGTGATGACTCTGGTGGTCTATTAAATACAAGCCTCTGCTGTGTCCTTGCCCTCACCTCAGCCTCAGACTCTACCTTGACCTGTATCTTAAAGAGCCTTGATAAAACCTCAGAGGCTATCCTGTCAGACAGTCCTGAAAAAAGATTGAAGGCCTCTTTTTTGTACTCCACTAAAGGGTCTCTCTGGGCATAGCCCCTTAATCCGATACCCTCTTTAATATGGTCTATTGCAAGCAGATGGTTTTTCCATTGGGTATCGATAACTTGGAGAAAAACCATCTTTTCAATATATCGCATAAACTCTACGCCCGCCTCCTGCTCCTTCTTCTCATAAGCATTTCTTAGGGCGGACATTATTGAGTCCTGAAGTTCCTCTAAGGATTTGAAATCAGGAGGCACTGTTATCTCCACCCCAAAGACACCAAATATGGAATCCTTCAGACCCTCAAGGTCCCATTCTGTATGGTGCTGCTCCTCGGGGCAATAGACATCTATAAATTCTTCTATTTGTCCGGCTGCCATCTCAAACAACCTCTCCTTCATAGAGGGGTTTAGCAGTGCTTCCTTCCTAAAGGAGTATATCTCCAGGCGCTGTTTGTTCATCACATCATCATATTCAAGCAGGTGTTTTCTGATGTCAAAGTTGTGCGCCTCAACCCTCTTCTGTGAGTTCTCAATGGCCCTGCTGACCATCTTGTTTTCAATAGGTATGCTCTCGTCCATCTTAAGGGCATTCATCAGGCTGTTGATCTTGTCAGAACCAAAGATACGCATCAGGTCGTCTTCTAAGGATAGATAAAACCTCGATGACCCGGGGTCTCCCTGTCTGCCTGAGCGCCCCCTTAACTGGTTGTCAATCCTGCGGGCCTCATGCCTCTCGGTGCCTATAATATGCAGCCCACCAGCAGCCAGCACCAGTTCCTTTTCTTTGGCACACTGCTCTGTTGCCTTTTGTAAGGCCTCTTCATAGTCCTGTTCTGTGTATGAATCCAAAGAAGAGAGCATCTCCCTGGCAATGCCCTCAGGGTTGCCACCAAGCACTATATCTGTGCCTCTGCCAGCCATGTTTGTGGCTATTGTGACAGCACCGTATCTACCTGCCTGGGCCACTATCTCGGCCTCTCGCTCGTGATACTTTGCATTGAGCACCGAGTGCCTCAGGCCCCTCTTCTTCAACATATGGCTCAACATCTCAGACTTCTCAATAGATGTGGTGCCCACCAGTATGGGTTGCCCCTTTTTGTTGAGCTCCTGGATCTCATTGATGATGGCCTCATACTTTGCCCTCTCAGTCTTATAAACCACATCTGGGAAGTCTTTTCTGATCATAGGCTTGTTTGTAGGTATTACGAGCACCTCAAGGTTGTATATCTGAGCAAATTCCTGCGCCTCTGTATCTGCAGTGCCTGTCATGCCTGCAAGCTTCTTGTACATCCTGAAATAGTTTTGGAAGGTAATAGTGGCAAGGGTCTGGTTTTCGCTCTCGATCTTGACATTCTCCTTTGCCTCGATTGCTTGATGCAACCCATCACTCCACCGCCTGCCGGGCATAAGCCTGCCTGTGAATTCATCTACTATTATCACCTCTCCGTCCTTGACCATATAGTCAACATCCTTCTTAAAGAGGTAATGGGCACGAAGGGCCTGCAGCACATGATGCACAAGCTCTATGTTTGAGGGATCATAGAGATTGGTGACCGCAAGCAGACGCTCTACCTTTGCGCTACCTGATTCAGTGAGTATCACATTCTTGAGCTTCTCATCGACCTTGAAGTCCGTCTCGTTTTTCAGATAGGGGATAATTTTATTGATTCGGTAATACTTGTCTGTAGAGTCTTCAGAGGGACCAGATATAATCAGTGGTGTCCTCGCCTCATCGATCAGGATGCTGTCAACCTCATCAACAATGGCGTAGTTGAGCTCACGCTGGGCAAACTCAGAGAGGTCATACTTCATGTTGTCCCTGAGGTAATCAAAGCCAAACTCGTTGTTTGTCCCGTATGTCACATCGGCATGGTAGGCGTCCCTCTTGGTGCAAGGTCGTAGGTGATTGAATCGCTTGTCTTGAGACTTATAGGTGGCATCATAGATAAAGGAGTTGTCGTGCTGGATGACCCCAACCTTCAGGCCCATAAAGTCATACAGGGGCCCCATCCATTGGGCATCCCTCTTTGCAAGATAGTCGTTTACCGTTACCACGTGTACACCCTTGCCCTCAAGGGCATTGAGGTATACAGCGAGGGTCGCCACAAGGGTCTTGCCCTCGCCTGTCTTCATCTCTGCTATCTTGCCCTCGTGAAGGGCTATTCCTCCAATGAGCTGGGCGTCAAAGTGACGCATGTTGAGCCTTCGCCTCGATGCCTCACGAATGGTTGCAAAGGCCTCAGGTAGGATGTCATCGAGCGTTCTACCATTGGCTAATCGTTCTTTAAACTCAATAGTCTTGTGTTGAAGCTGTTCATCCGATAAGGCCGCGATAGAAGGCTCAAGGGCATTTATCTCATCAACCCTTGTCACAAGCCTCTTTAGCTCCCTCTCGTTCTTTGTGCCAAAGAGCTTATTGATAAAACCCATTATTGCCATTTAATTGAATTAACCCATCCTTTCAATCGTTATCTTTTAAACACACCAAAGAGCTTATCAAGCCCCCCTTTTTCGAGCCTTGAGACGGCATCGAGTTCACCAGCATCAAGCCAGATACCTTCGCAGGCTGAGCACTTGTCAACCTTTATGTTCTTGTAATCTATCTCTATCAAGTCCATGCCACATTTAGGGCACTTCATGTAGTGCAGTTCCTTGAGCCTCTTCTTTTCGACATCGGCTATCTGTTTCTGTTTTTCCTCCTCGATCTTTTTCTGCTTCTCATACTCAAGGCGTGCAAAATACTCCTCTTCCTGTTCACTTGGCTTCTTACTCATCTTGAAAGACCTCCTTTTTATTGATTACATGAATATGCCGGTTTGCCTGGCATAGTTATATTGCATTGTAATAAGGAGAAGCATTGTATATGTAACAGCTAATATATAAACACATAATGCTAAAGAGGGGCAAGACTTCCCAAAATTGCCGATAAAAAAAGGGGGGTATGCCGAAAAGGCTTTATTGCGACACCTATTTGTAAGACCTCTTACGCTCTAAAAACAATGCAAATGTATTCACCCAAGGGCAACCTTAAAATTAGGGTGGCTCTCTTTAGATAGTCTTGTCGCGGTATAAAGGCTTTGAGGCATGCCCCCCTTTATTTGTTATCAATTCCTAAGGGCAATCTTGGGATGTAGGACGTCCTTATACTTGTCTGGACAAGCCTTTATCTTTTGCCAGTTTATAGATAACCTCCATAAGTCTATCTGCCTTGATAGGTTTGCTGATATGCTCATCCATGCCTGCTTCAAGGCATCTTTGCATGTCTTCTTTGAGGGCAAAGGCAGTGACGGCAATAATGGGTATATCGGGGTCAAAGGGCCCTGATTTAGAGGCCCTAATACGTCTGGTTGCCTCAAGGCCGTCCATATCTGGCATCTGTACATCCATGAGGATTATGTCAAAGTGCTCCCTCTGAAGCCTTGCAAGGACCTCGTGGCCATTTTCTGCAATGGCAAAATCAAAGCCCCTCTTTTTCAAGATAAGGGAGATTATGTTTTGGTTCATCTTGTCATCCTCCGCAACGAGGACACTTATCCCTGTGGCCTGTCCCTCAGGTCCTATGGCCCCTTGGGTTTCATTTAATCCAACAGGGGATTTATCTTTGTGGCATTCCCTTGAACTATAGCCAATTACTCCGTGACTTATCTCTTGGGTTGCTTGGTCATGATAGAGCTCAAAAAGGGCGGTAAAATAAAAGGAGCTGCCTATGTTCGGCTCACTCTCGACCCATATGGTACCATCCATCAACTTCACTATCTCCTTGCATATAGTAAGTCCAAGCCCTGTGCCTCCATATCTCCTTGTAATAGAATCATCAGCCTGGGTAAAGGAATCAAATACCTTCTCCTGCAAGGCATAGGGTATGCCAATACCTGTGTCTTTTACACAAAACAGCAACATGACCTTGTCCTTCAAGGGGTCCTTGAGGGTCACGAAGGAGGTGCCCTCTTTGCTGACCTGTCCAGACCTGACCTTTCTCACTATGACCTTGATCTCCCCTTTATGGGTAAACTTTATGGCATTGCCGATAAGGTTATAAAAGACCTGCTTTAATCTAAGTGGGTCACCCTTGAGAGATACAGGCACATCTTGCTCTATATCCTTAGTGAGGGCAATCCCCTTTTTGAGGGCCTGACTGTAAAAGAGCGAAAGGTTTTCGTCAACTAACCCATCGAGATAAAAGTGTACCTTTTCAAGCTCTATCTTGCCTGACTCAATCTTTGAGAGGTCTAATATGTCATTTATGATGCGCAAAAGGGACTCTGCCGCACCCCTGATGGTATTTAGATATCCCTTTTGTTCAGCCGTAAGATCTGTCTCCATAATGATGTCTGTCATGCCCAGAATGGCGTTCATAGGGGTCCTTATCTCGTGGCTCATATTTGCAAGGAACAGGCTTTTAGCAACAGTGGCTGCCTCTGCCTTTTCTTTTGCCTCTCTTAGTTCGGTCTCCACGGTCTTTAATCTCGTAACATCAATCAGTAAGACCATATGGGCAGCGGTCTTCTGCCAATTTATAGATATACAGCGCATCTCAATCATCACAGGTAGAGAGCCCTGCACATCTATCCGAAACTCCTTTATTATCCCAGGTGTAATTGTATAGGCGAAGTCCTTGCTCTGGAGGTCCTCAAACCTGACCCCCAATATCTTGAGGGCAGCAGTATTGGCAAAGAGCACCTTCTTGGTGTCTTGACTTACAATGATGACACCTATGGAGATACTATCAACAATGGATATCTTTTCATTAACATACTCGTGTATAACCTTCCTCTGCATTTCCCTTACAGTCCCTAACATGGTATTGAATTTTTCGGACAATAGGGCTATCTCGTCACTACCTTTAACAGGCACCAAGGCATCAAGATTGCCCCCTTCAATCTCTTCGATAGTCTTTATGAGCCCATTTAGGGGATTCTTTATGAGCCTATGGAAAAACAACATTACAACCCCCACAGAGATAACTATCGAGCTGAGGGTAGACAGGATAAAGAGCAGCCTATTGTTTGAAATGGTCTTTTTTATGCTTTCAGCGTAGTAAAAATGGATCTCATCGGAACCCTTTAAAATACTGAGGATGTTGTCCTCAACCATACTAAAGCTCAGATGAAATAGCAGACTAAGCACTATAAAAAGCCCTATAGAGGTTAAGAGGGCCATCTTTAAGCCGACCCCCATCTTTTGTCTTATCACCATATCTCTAACCTTTCTACAAATATGGGAAACTATAGGCCTTCTGGTACACCCTTTATTTAGGGGCAGTTAAATGCCCAGTTGGAGGTCCGACATAAAAACCTTGCCCATAATTTACACCTGCGACCTTTGCCTTCTGTAGTATGCCTTCATCCTCCACAGATTTGGCTATTGTCTTGATCCCTAAGTCACTGCATAGAGAGGCCATAGACCTTACAAAGGCAAGGTCCTTATTATCCTCTGATGCCAACCCCATGATGAAGGACTTATCAATCTTGATAAAGTCTATGGGGAAGATGCTTACCAAGTACCTGAATGTGGAGTAGCTACCCCCAAAATCATCAATACCGAACCTAAAGCCTTGCATATACAGTTCAGCGACAAACTTCTCAAGGAGCGACAGGTTCTTTGTAATGTCCTTCTCTTTGATCTCAAAGACTATCCGGTTGTGTCCTATTGCATATTGAGATGCAAACCTCACGACCACAGCAATAAACTCCTTCATGATAAGGGACTTTGGTGAGAGGTTTACAAATATCTTGCCGCTGTAAGTCGTCTCTGCCAGGATCTGAAAGACCCTCTCCATGAGGTTGTGGTCAAGCTGGGTCACCATGCCTGTCTTTTCAGCAATATCTATGAAATCAGAGGCATTGAACATCTCTTCGCCATATCTTATCCTGCTTAATACCTCATAGGAGTCAATCTGACCAGTTGAGAGATCAGCAATAGGCTGGAAAAAGGGTATCACCATCTTTTCCTCGATGGCCTTAATCACCATGAGGGTCATCTCAGAGGTCTTCTTGAATACCTCTATTACATCATCGGCCGTTGGGGCAAGCACTGTGTTTTTGCCCTGTTGTTTTGCCCTGTACATCATGCTATCGGCAAATAAGAACAGGTCATTGGCCTGAGAGGCATGGGTAGGAAAGACAGCAAGCCCAATAGATGCAGTGACCTTTACCTTGCCACCATCAGGGGCATCAAGGGTCAGACGATCTATACTGTCCCTAATCCTCATAGCTACAGTGAAGCCTTGCTCCTCATCGGCCTCTGGCAGCACCACCGCATACTCATCACCGCCATATCTACCTAATATGTCGCCCTGTCTGAGGGCGTTGTGTATGGCATCTGCAGCGCTCCTGAGATACTTGTCTCCGAAGGCATGTCCATAGGAGTCGTTTATGTTTTTGAAATTGTCAAGGTCTATCACGAGCAGCGAGAACTTGTACTTATGTCTCTCGGCCCTGCTTATCTCGTATCCCAGCAGTTCCCAGAAGATCCGTTGGTTGTAGAGGTTTGTGAGGGGGTCTCTGGTGGCATAGTATTCCAGATCCCTAGTGTACTTATAGATAGCCTTTATTGAGCCGACTACATTGATTAAGGTAGTTAATACACCATCAATGACAAGCGACTGTATGGCATCTTTAGAGGTCTCTGCATGTACACCAATACCAACAACCCCACCTATTTGGGGCGAGTCAAGTATAAGGGATTTGGTCTGAAACTCTATCTCCCTTTCATCAATGGCTACTGCCTGATGATCTGGGTGTACTATATTATGGCTGATCTTTATGTTGGCGCTACGGAAGATCTGCTGCCTTGCCCTTACCTTCTCCTTTACTACCTTTTCTAACCTCTCCTTTGTCTCCTCAGAGGGGTTGTTATACCAGAATATCTCGAGGTCATAGACCTCCTCGTCTATCTGAAAGATAGAAAAGAGTGTATGGGCAGTCAAGACCTTGTTTATCTCCACGAGGAGGTTAGAGACATGCTCCTTCCAATCCTTCACCACCTCGGAGGTTATGATGAATTTCTCCAGTATCCTGATCTCAAACTCAAGGATCTCCCTGTCAACGGCAACGGACTTGATCCTTTTTGAAAACCTATTGAGCTCTTCAGCAATTGCCGTAAGCTCATGAAAGCCTATGTCCTTGGAGTCTATCTGAAGGGCGGTAAGGTCCTTGACAGAATTGATGTTGTCGATCTTTGCCTTAAAGTTGTTCAGGGCAAGAGAAAGCTTTGAGTTTAACAGCAACAAAGAGGCTATTATGAGAGACAATGGTATAGGGAGCAACAAAAAGAACCATATAGCTATCTTTCGCTCAGCCACGGAGACAATGGGATTTAGATCAAAGGAAAGGGTCAAAACACCTAAGAGCTCATTGGGCCTTGCCTCTCTGTGACAGGCCATACACCTTGCCTCTGCCTTGAGGGGGTAGAATTCTCGTATTATGTTGCCTTTTATAACAGAACCCTTTACCCCTGCCTGTAATGCCCTTAGGGTTTCAGGGTCTATAGACTTGTCCTGATTAAGGGTCTCCCACTGAGTAGGCATGATCTCCACAGTAAAGGGGATGCCACTGTCAATAGCGCTTAGTTTCTGGCTAATGAATTCCCTTATCTCTTTTTTTGAGACGCCACGATGCATCAGGTCCATCAGATATGCCTTTATGCTCTTTGACTGTGACAATGACATGGAAAAGGCTGCTTCATAGATCTGCTTCTTGTATAGGTAGGAGGTAATTAGATAGGCGCTGTTGAAGCTTATGAAGGCAATCACAGCAATAAATGCAAAGACCACAAGCCTTATGGATATCTCTTTGCTGAAGAACTTCAACAACAAAGGGGAGTCAGAGATGATACCCAGTATGGATGATTCTAAGGATTGATATGCCTTTACAACTAAACCCTTTATTGAGATTAAGGCAGACACCTTTACTAAAGCCCCTCCATTAAAAAGTGTTTACAGCCTTAATAAGGGACAAGATAACCACAGGATAGTCAAAGGGCTTCTACGCCTTACACTATCCTAAATAAAAGCGGCATATAACAAACACTCCTTGCATTGGCACCCTAAACTGTCTCCCCAAAAGCCTGATAACATCTTATTTTTTTTGTTGCTAATATAAACAATTGCAACCCTTAAAAGCAATCACCTAAAGGGTTAAAGGGCCAATGCATTCCATTACCCTTTCCAATACAGCCTCTTGTAATGACACTGTATCAATCCATCTTATGTCACCCTCTGCCCTAAACCATGTAAACTGCCTCTTTGCATAGTTCCTCGTCCTCTGTTTGATTAGGGCAATGGCAGTATCCTTATCCAGTTCACCATAGAAGTAACGGGCGAGTTCCTTATAACCAATAGCCTGCATAGAGGTAAATGACAGTATATGGCCCAATTCATCAACCCCATAGGGCAACGGCCTGTTCTTCAATATCATATCAATGACATCCTTAGCCTCTTCAATCAGTCCCCTGTCAATCATGCTATCTACCCTTTTGTTAATGAGGCTGTAGAGCCTGTCTCGCGAACAGGTCAATCCAATCTTGATATATTGATAATCCAGGGGCATGGTGTTTGTCTGCTGCAATTCAGACATAGTTGAATCAGTATTTAAACAGACCTCAAGGGCCCGAAGTAGCCTGCGATGGTCCTTCGGGTTTACCCTTGAGGCAACTATAGGGTCAAGCTCACAAAGCCTCTTATGTAGGTATCCCTCTTCTATTTGCTCCTGCTGAAGCAGTTCCCCTCTAAGCTTAAAATCCGCTGGCGGTGATGGAAACAGACCCTTTGTGATCGCCCGCATATAGAGACCAGTGCCACCAGTAATGATTGGCACCTTGCCCCGAGCGTGGAGCGATTCGATAATGCCCGAGACCTTTTCTAAATACTGCCCAGCGCTGAAATACTCCCAGGGCTCTACAATGTCTATCATGTGGTGGGGCACCATTGATAGTTCTTCTAAGGAGGGCTTGGCAGTGCCTATATCCATGTGCCTGTAGACCTGCATGGAATCAGCACTTACAATCTCTGTCTGCAATAGGGATGCTAATCTTATTGCCACAGAGGTCTTGCCAACCGCTGTGGGACCAACAATAAATAATACCTTGCCCTTTGACCTATCGCTGACCATTGGTTGTCCTTCTAAGCCATTATTATACGTGGGTGCTCAACCTTAAAGGTTTTGTGCCCTTTTTGGAGATATTATCGCTTCTGGCTAAAAGAGATATTTTAAAAAAGTGGCCTTAACTTAATTATAAGATTTTATGAAGCCTTATAATGTTTGCCTTTCCGAGGAAGGGAGAGCTTGCGGCGAATACGATATTATCGCCCTTTTGTATGAAGCCATCTTTTATGAGCATCCTTTCAACGGTTTTCATGAAGACCTCATCAAGTATGCTTACATCAGGTGTCTCAAGCGCCCTGCCGTAGATGCCCCAGTAAAGAGACATAGCCTTTAGGGTCCTTTGATTTGGCGTAAAGGCTATGACAGGGACTTCAGGTTTGAGTTTTGAAAGCAGCAATGCGGTAAAGCCAGAATGAGAAAACACTACTATTGCCTTTGCGTTTGTGTCCTTTGCCGACTCTTTAGCCCCGTCTGCAATTGCGCCAGGAAAACTTCCGCCGACATTATAAAACCTGCCGATTCTGTTGAAGAGCATTTTTTCCGTGTGCTTTATTATGGTATCCATCATAGAGACCGATTCAACAGGAAACTTTCCTGCAGCGGTCTCCGCTGACAGCATCAGTGCATCCGTTCCGTCGAGCACCGCATTTGCAACATCGGTAGCCTCTGCCCTGGTAGGTCTGGAGTGCTCCTTCATAGACTCGAGCATTTGGGTCGCTGTAATAACCAACTTCCCCTTTTTATTTGCCTCTTCTATGAGCATCTTCTGCATTACAGGCACTTTTTCAGTAGGGAGCTCAACGCCAAGGTCTCCCCTTGCCACCATTATCCCGTCTACAGCATCAAGTATGCCTTGTATGTTATCAATCGCCTCAGGCTTTTCGATCTTGGCAATGAGAGGAGGCAGGTTGAGATTTCTCTTTTTAGCCCACTGCCTTATAATCTCTATATCCTTAGCGCTTCTGACGAAGGATACGGCAACATAATCAACCCCAATATCTATTCCAAATAGTAAATCCTTCCTGTCCTTTTCTGTGAAGGCAGGGAGGGTTGTTTCAGAAGAAGGAAAGTTGACGCCCTTTTTGGAGCGCAATACCCCTCCTTCCAATATCTCAGCCTCAATATGGGATGTTTTTAGAGCAACTGCCCGAAGCCTTATCAATCCGTCATCTATAAGGACAAAATCACCCTTTTTAACATCCTTCAAGAGGGCAGGATAGGATATATAGATGTTTTCGCTGCTGCTGTCTTTTTCTCCTGGCAAAAGATTTACCCTTGAACCCGTTTTCAAGGGCACTGAGCCCCCATGCACCATACCTACCCTTATCTTTATACCCTGAAGGTCCTGAAGCAAGGCAGTATTTTTGCCTAATTTAAATGCCTCCTGTCTCACAGTCTGTGCAACAGCCCTGTGGTCTTCATGGGAACCATGGGAGAAATTCAATCTCGCCACATCCATACCGCTTTTAATAAGTGACCTAATTACCTTTCTATCCCCTGAAGATGGGCCAAGGGTACATACTATTTTTGTCTTTCTTAAATCCATATAATAAACATCCCTCCATCACTATTTTTGACCGCTGTGTGTCGCTTCCAGTCAGTGCCCCTTGATTTGTAATCAGACCTGTAGTGTCCCCCAAGGCTACCCTTCCTGTAGAGGGCGCTTTCTACAATAAGGCTGCTAACCATGAGCATGTTCTTGAATTCTATACAGGCCCTGTTTGTGCATCTACATTGCTCAACATCCATAAACTGGGCCAGTGCAGCCTTTGCCTCACTGAGAGATTTATCACATCTGATGATGCCAGCCTTCTCCCACATGACCCTTTTTAAAGAGGCAATGCACTCTTTGATCTGGTCTTCGCTACGGGATTTGGCAATCTCATAGGCCCCTGTCTGTAAGGGTGCTGGAGGGCTGATATGAGCATGTGCAGCGCTTATTGCTGCCCTGCATCCAAAGACAAGTCCTTCTAATAGGCTGTTGCTTGCAAGCCTGTTGGCCCCATGAACACCAGTGCATGCTGCCTCACCGGCTGCATATAGCCCTCTGACATCGGTGGCACCATTGATATCGGTCTTTATGCCACCCATTATGTAATGGGCTGCTGGAGAGACAGGTATCAGGTCTCTCGTAATGTCTACGCCGTATCTCATACAGGTTTCGTAGATGCGAGGGAAACGCCCCTTCACAAAGGCACTTTCAAGATGGCTGAGGTCAAGGTATACATGACTGGCCCCGGTCTTTACCGTTTGAGATATTATTGCCCTAGACACCACATCCCTTGGTGCCAATTCAGCCTTTGGGTGATAATCAGCCATGAAGGGGTATTTGTTGATGTCCCTTAGCACCGCACCCTCTCCACGCATTGCCTCACTTAGCAAAAACTGAGGCGCTGAGGGGGCATAAAGCACTGTAGGATGAAACTGGACAAATTCCATATCCATCAGGGTAGCCCCTGCCCGATAGGCCATTGCAATGCCATCGCCTGTGGCTACCTCTGGATTTGTGGTCCTTAGATATACCTGACCTGCACCGCCTGTGGATATGATGGTAGCCCTACCGTAAATGTATATTAACCCTTCCTTGCTCGCTGCGATAAGCCCCCTGCACTGTCCCTCTTCTACAATCAGGTCAAGGGCTATACAAAAGGGTATCTTGGTGATGTTGTCCCTTGACTTGGCCCTGTCAATAAGTACCCTCATTATCTCTCTGCCCGTGGAATCCCCCTTTGCGTGAAGTATGCGCCGCCTTGAGTGGGCAGCCTCTAAGGTAAAGGATAGCTCTGAGTCCTTTCTGTCAAACTCCGCCCCCCATTGGATTAGTTCAATTATCCTGTCAGGCCCCTCCTTGACCAGCACACGCACTGCTTCTTCATTGCAAAGTCCGTCCCCTGCCTTTATGGTGTCTTCAAAGTGTATTCCCACCTCATCTTCATCGCTAAGGGCTACTGCAACGCCACCCTGGGCGTATTCGCTGCTACTTTCAGTGGGGGTGTCTTTGGTGATTACATGCACCTTGCCGTATTTTGAAAGCTCTATAGCAGCCCTAAGACCAGCTATGCCGCTGCCTACTACGATGTAATCTGTTTTTATATCCTGCATAGTATTTTCCCTAATCGTTCGGTCAGTTTTCTGTTGGCTGCATAATCCACAGGGCATTCCACTATTGAGGGAACCCTCTGAACAGAGGCATTCTTCAATGCAATATTTAGCTCCTCTGCGGTCTCAGCCCTGTATCCCTTGCACCCAAAGGATTCGGCAAATCTAAGGAAATCAGGATTAGAAAGTTCCACAAAGAAGTCCCTGTTGTATCGGTTTAGTTGTTTCCACTTTATTAAGCCGTAACCATTGTCGTTGAATATAACTATTGTAAAGGCAAGCTTTAAGCGGACGGCTGTCTCAAGTTCACAGGCAGACATCAAAAACCCTCCGTCTCCTACCGCTGCAATTACCCTTCTGTCAGGGTATAGCAACTTTGCGGCAATTGCTGAGGGAAGGGCAAAGCCCATAGAGGCAAAACCGTTTGAGATTATAACTGTATTTGGCTCATAGGCAGGATAGCTCCTCCCAATCCATATCTTATGCGCCCCTACATCGCTTATCAGGATGTCTTTTCTGTCAAGGGCAGCCCTTATGCAGTTTAGTATAGTCATGGGGCTTAGCCTTGTGGTTGAGTTCATAAGCGCCTCAGAGGACCAATCGGACTGCACATCATCTTTAAGTCTTGCAAAATAACCCCAATCCTTCTTTCCCTGTATCAATGCTGTAATCATGTTTAGATTTTTTGAAAGGTCTCCTATTATCTCAAGGGCACAATAATTGGCATCTACCTCAGCAGGATTTGCATCAATATGCAGGATCTTTTTCTGACTGTCCCACCATTTTGGGCTAAATTCTACTGGGTCATATCCGACAGTGATAATAAGGTCTGCCTTATCAATGCCGCATTGTATATAATCCTTAGACTGAAGTCCTATATTGGAGACGAAGAGTTCATGATCAGCAGGTATAGCGCCCATACCCATGAAGGTTGTAACTACAGCGATTCCAGCTTGTTCAGCGAACCTGATCAACGCCTCTGAGGCACCGCTTCGTATGACCCCATGTCCTGCTATTATTACAGGCAGCTTGGAATTGGCGATAACCCTCACTGCCTCCCTTATCTTGTGCTCCTCAGAAACCGGATAGTTGAAATCGGTAGCGCAGATTGGCAGCCCTTCAATTTTATGATGAGCTACATCTTCAGGCAGTTCTATCTGTGTAGGCCCAGGCTTTTCCATTGTTGCTATCCTAAAAGCCTTCCTGACAGCCTCGGGTATAATCTCTGCCCTGTCTATAGATACATTCCACTTTGTTATAGCCCTAAACATGGAGAGGGTGTCTATGTATTGGTGCGACTCCTTGTGCTGCCTCAAGGAAGATGCCTGGGCAGTTACTGCTACCAAAGGGGCAAAATCCAGTTGGGCATCGGCAACGCCGGTCACGAGATTTGTTGCGCCAGGACCAAGTGTAGAAAAACACACCCCTGGTTTGCCTGTGAATCTCCCGTAGGCATTTGCCATGAAGGATGCTCCCCTTTCATCTCTGGCAATGACTGTTTTTATATCCGAACCTGTGAGGGCATTCAAGAGTTCAAGGTTTTCCTCCCCTGGCAGTCCAAAGAGGTATTGAACCCCTTCTGCCTTAAGACATCTGATAATCAGTTCAGCAGCGTTCATTGTAATCACCTATTTAGTAAACCACTGGTTTACTTCAGGCTCTGGTTTGCCTAAGAAATACCCCTGGGCCAGATCAACGCCAAGGGACTTGATGGTCTCAAATTCCATGTTATGCTCAATACCCTCTGCCAATGTCATGACCCCCTTGTCTCTTGCAATGGAGACTATGGCCTTTATTACCGATTGCTTAAAGTCGCTCTCATGGATATCCCTAATAAAATGCATGTCGATCTTTACATAGTCAGGCGAGAGCTCATCAAGCATCTTTAAAGAGGAATAACCACTGCCAAAGTCATCAAGGGCAGACTGAAAGCCCTTTGCTCTATAAAACTCCAGTATACCTCT
The DNA here is from genome assembly GCA_937949555.1 of uncultured bacterium. Classification (GTDB taxonomy): domain Bacteria; phylum Nitrospirota; class Thermodesulfovibrionia; order Thermodesulfovibrionales; family Dissulfurispiraceae; genus DUZI01. The sequence goes on from CALEDV010000025.1 coordinate 26,584, forward strand.
TAAATGGGCAATGTCTTGGACCTTTTCTGATTCAACTACCTCAAAGACAATATTGGCGGGGATTAAGCCATGTCTCTGAGCGGTCTTTATAGTGGTTTGCAGGCAGTCCTGCGGATTGTATATGGCCGTAGGTAGGAAGTTGATAAATAGCTTAGGACCCTTGATGCCCAAGGCAGCAGCCCTGTCAATAGCAGTCTCACGAGACAGTTTATCAAGGGCAAAGTGTAGATCCAATATCTTTGCCTTTTGAAATAGCACCTTAGGGGCAATGATCCCATCGCCTGCTGCTAAACCACGAATGAGACACTCAAAGGCAAAGAGTTCTTTGCTTTTGGTGTTAACTATAGGTTGAAAATAGGTATTGACTCTCCTGTGTTGGATGATATCAATTAGGTCCTGGGCGTCTAAGAGCTCATGCCATGCCGATAGGGTCTTAAATGAAAAGAGGTGTTGGGGCTTAAAGTGCTCACCAACAAGGAGTGGAAACATCTGTACCTGACCTTTTTCCACCTCTGATAGGCCCTTTTGCCCATACAAAAGCTCAACGACCTCAGTGAATGATGTATTATCTACACAAAGGACATCATTGTGGTCAGTAAATGGTACATTATTGAGCCCCAATGTCTCTCTGACCTTGTGGAGGAGGTAACCTTCTGATGCAGATATGTAAACATTGCATATTTGCCCCTTGATCCTCTCTAATATCGAACACCTTGTGCAATCTTGCATACTCAACCTCCATGTAGTGTTTTTTCAGTTATGCAATTATACAGATTAAGCCGAGACCTGTCCAAGTCCTCAAACTGACCATTAGTAATAGCATGGCACGACTTAAAGTAAAGTTTGAACCTTGTTTAAATACCTTTCAAGTTCTCATAGTTTTGTCGTCTCATAAAGGCTTTGAGGCATAACACTCACTAATTACTAACGCTTAAGGCAAAAGGCGGTAAGGGCCCAAAATTGCCATAGGGCATGTCTCAAGGCCTTTATACTGCCACAGGCTTTATTAAAGGGCCATAGCTCATTCAGTCACTAGGAGGTGATTTTAATTGGCATTATTTCTGAAAGTCCAAAGGCCTTTTAAAAAGGTATGGCAATAAGGCCCTTTCAGCATGCCCTCTTAACCCTATCGGCAAATTTAAGGACGGGTTTGTAAATTGCCTATTTGCATGTCCATTTGATAAGATAAAAAGCCTTAGCGAGAGTGGCGGAACTGGCAGACGCACCAGACTTAGGATCTGGCGGGTAACTCCGTAGGGGTTCAACTCCCCTCTCTCGCACTTACATCAAGGGTCTTTTCTTTAGGCAATCCCCTGTTTGAGTATATCATGGAGGTGGATTATTCCCTTTACGCAGTAATTACTATCTGGCACCACAAGGGTAGTGATTGAGTTTTGCTCCATTAACCCTAAGGCTTTAACTGCAAGTTCCTCTTCGGATATAGTCTTTGGAGTCCTCGTCATTATCTCACCAACATTCATCTCAAAAAAATCCTTGCCCCATTTTTCAATGCCCCGTCTAACATCTCCGTCGGTGATTATTCCGAGTATTTTCCATGAATCATCGGTGATGACTGCAATGCCAAGACGTTTGGAAGATATCTCAACTACCGCTTGAGTGATTGTACTGTTTGGAGATACTATTGGGATTGCGTCTCCCCTGTGCATCAGATCAGCCACCTTTATGAAAAGCCTTTTGCCTATAGCCCCGCCAGGATGTAGAAAGGCAAAATCCCTTTCCTGAAATCCCCTTTTTGACAACAGAGCCACAGCAAGGGCGTCACCCATAGCCATTGTAGCGGTTGTGGATGCTGTGGGTATCATATTTATATGACATGCCTCCTCCTTGACTGAAACATCAAGGCTTATATCCGATGCCTTGGCAAGGGTGGAGTTTGGGTTGCCTGTCAGGGAGATAAGGGTAAGGTTGAATCGTTTCAAGAAGGGTATTAATTCAATTATCTCCTTTGTCTCTCCACTGTTAGACAGAGCAATTATTATATCCTTTGATGTAACCATGCCCAAATCACCATGGCTTGCCTCAGCAGGATGGAGAAAGAATGCAGGAGTGCCTGTAGATGCTAAGGTAGCGGCTATTTTCTTTGCTACAAGACCAGACTTGCCCATACCTGTAACAACCACTCTCCCTTTGCTTTCGTATATCGTTTGAACGGCCCTTAGAAAACTCTCGTCAAGCCTGTCCCTTAAAGCGAGCACTGCTTCTGCCTCAGTCTGCAGCACCCTCTTGGCTGTATCAATTAAGTCTTTTTCTTTATCCAGTTCCATTGGGCGACTCCTCTTAAAAAATTAAAGCTTATTTTTGCTGATAACTACATTGCATCAAGGTAATAAGGTTAGGGAGCATTCCATTCTGTTTTATGCCCCTGTTACAACATTATGAGTTTAGCAAAGAAATTATAAAAAGTCATTCCATTGACACCTTAAATTTGCTTTAGTTAAAATACCTTAGTAAAGGGGAGTAGCAATGGGGCGGTAATCGTCAGTACGTCTCTTATGGAAAAGGGGCCGGTTCCGCCAATTAGAAATCTAATATGCAAGACCTTTACCGCGAGGATATTCTAAATGTTCGTGGTAGAGGTTTTTTAGTCTAAGGGGTTGCGGTAATTTCGTAGACTGAAAAAAAGGAGGTATAACTATGAATGGTTTAAAGACAATGGTCTTGATGGTCACTTTAACATTGATGCTTGTAGGGTTTGGGGCAATACTCGGAGGGAAGTCAGGCATGACCATAGCCCTCATAATGGCCTTTGTCATGAACTTTATAACCTATTGGTTCAGCGACAAGATAGTGTTAAGGATGTATGGGGCAAAGGAGGTCAGTGAGGCCGAGGCACCTCAACTCTACAGCATGGTGAGAAGGCTCTCGCAGCGGGCTGGATTACCTATGCCAAGGGTCTGCATTATGGAGGAGGACCAGCCCAATGCCTTTGCAACAGGCAGAAATCCAGAGCATGGCACAGTAGCAGTTACCACTGGCATTATGAGGATACTCTCAAAGGAAGAACTGGAGGGTGTCGTTGCCCATGAGCTGGCACATATAAAGAACAGGGATATCCTTGTAAGCACCATTGCTGCCACAATAGCAGGCGCTATAAGCTATCTCGCCCAGATGGCCCAATGGGCTGCTATCTTTGGCGGTAGAAGCAATGATGATGAGGGAGGCAGCAATCCTATTGCAGCCATTGTTATGATGATAGTGGGACCCATTGCTGCTATGCTTGTTCAGATGGCAATATCGAGGGCAAGGGAGTATGGAGCTGACGAGGGAGGAGCTCAGATATGCGGCAATCCAATGTATCTTGCAAATGCATTAAAGAAGCTCCACATGGCTTCACAGCAGATTCCCCTGCAGGCAAACCCTGCCACATCGCACATGTTTATTGTTAACCCCTTAACAGGCGGAGGCATATTAAAGCTATTCAGCACCCATCCACCTATTGAGGAGAGGATCCACAGGCTTCAGGAGATGAGGATGGGTTATAGATAGTTCAATGGATACATTTTTGGGCAAGACAGTAGGTCACAAATTATTATTGTAAGAGGGGGAGTGTTTCTCCTCTCATTCTAAGGGGAGGTTCAGAGGGATTAGCTGGGGGCGCTATAGTCAATTGGTCAGGTTAAATTGGCAGGTAAACCTATTTAAAAAACTTTTAAGGATGGTTTTTAGCTTGTCAGCTTTTGACAAGGGGGCTAATAATAGTAAGGAGGAGAAAAAATGGAAAAGGCGCAGGTATTGATTCTTATGGGTAGTGACAGTGACCTGCCTGTTATGGAGAAGGCTGCAGAGGTGTTGCGGGATATGGGAGTAAGCTATCACATGGATATATGCTCTGCCCATAGGCTTCCTGATAAGACTGCCGATTTAGCAAGGTCTGCAAGAGACAGGGGAATAGAGGTTGTTATTGCTGGTGCAGGCATGGCGGCCCATCTTGCTGGCGTTATTGCTGCTAATACTACACTGCCTGTTATAGGTGTTCCTTTGAAATCAGGCGCCTTAAAGGGAGTAGATGCCCTCTATAGCACTGTTCAGATGCCTCCAGGAATCCCTGTTGCAACGGTGGCTATTGATGGAGCAAAGAACGCAGCATATCTTGCCTGTTCAATATTGTCAATAAAATATCCATCTATGGTTGAGAAGCTTGATAATTTTAGGTCTGAGACAAGAGATGCCCTTCTTAGAAGATCTGAAGAGCTCAGGAAAAACAATCCTTGATACACATCATCGGCATTGGCTATAAACCCCTACAGCCAAAGGCAAAGGGGCTTTTGCAGGATGCTAAGTACATCGTCACATCACCAAGGCTCAAAGATGTCTTTGACTCCTATGACATAGCCCAAGATGTTCAACACAGGCTCGCCGTGATAGTCTCTGTTGATGAAACCATCGCATTTGTAAAGTCCCATCTTGATGAAGACATCGCCTTGCTCGCCTCAGGTGACCCCTTGTTTCACGGGATTGCAAGGAGGGTTATAAAAGAGTGCGGCGCAGGCAATGTGGAGATATACCCAGAGATATCATGTTTGCAGGCCGCCTTTTGCAAGATCAAAGAGCCCTGGGATGATGCCTTTCTAATAAGTCTCCATGGCGGTCTTGTTAACTCCAAACACAGAAGTTACACCCCTGAAGACCTTCCTGCTCTCATCTTAAAACATCCAAAGATTGGGATCCTAACAGATCCAAAGAATAACCCCTCTGTTATAGCGAAGGCTTTGACAGGATACTCCTTTTCTGATTGCCTTACTATTCATGTATGCCAGAGGATTGGCTATGATGATGAGGAAATACTATCAGGCGCTCCTGTAAAAATGGCTAACAGACAATTCAAAGACCCAAATGTCGTGATTGTTGTTAGAAAAGGGGACAATTGCATCCCTGAGGGCAACAGAAGATCAGCCTGTTTATTAGGTCTTCAGGAGCCCGATATTGTCCACAAAGAGGGTCTCATTACAAAGGATGAGGTAAGGGCAGTGATTATGCATAAACTAAGGGTGCCAGAGACAGGGATTATGTGGGATATCGGGGCAGGCTCCGGCGCTGTATCCTTAGAGGTCGCCAACATGAGCAAAGGGCTCAGGGTCTATGCTGTTGAAAGGGACATCAATCAGTGCAGCATAATAAGGGAAAATATAGACCTGTTTAATCTCCACAACATTACCCTTATTGAAGGCACAGCCCCAGAGGCATTAGAAAGCTTGCCTTGTCCTGATAGGGTATTTATCGGTGGTAGCAATGGAAAATTAGAGAAAATAATGGATAGGGTAATGCAGAAGGCAGGAGATAAAATCGTCATAATCCTTTCGGCATCAATGGTAGAGACCCTTCATGAAGCCCTTAGGGTCTTCTCTATATACAAGTTGGCAATTGATTGCTCTCAAATAGCCGTATCAAGGCTGACTGCCCTGCCCAGGGGCAACTACTTCAAGTCCTTAAACCCTATTTTCATAGTAAGGGCAGAGAGATGAGCAGTTATATTTTACACGCAATTGGCATTGGTCCAGGAGACCCAGAATTACTCACCCTGAAAGCAGTAAGACTACTAAAGGAGGCAAGGTGTGTTATAGTGCCAAAGGGCAAAGAGGAGGGCACAAGCCTTGCGCTTTCTATAGCAAGCGGCGCTGTAGATTTATCGGACAAAGAGATAGTAGAGGCGCACTTTCCAATGGTGAAGACCAGAGAAGAAGGTTTTATTGGAGAATTAGATTCAAAGTGGGATCTTGCCGCTGATTCAATAGTAAGGGCTGTTAAAAGGTTTCATAATGTCGTATTTATTACCCTCGGTGACCCGTCCATTTATAGCACCTTTTATTATGTTTATGACAGAATCCTCAAGGAATTGCCTGAAATTAAGGTGTCCTTTGTGCCAGGCATTTCCTCAGTAAACACCGCTGCCTGTTCAGCCTCTGTGGCGTTGACTCTTGGTAGGGATAAGATGGCGCTTTTGCCTGCAACTTACACAAACGAGGAACTGTCTAAGATTATCAATCATTTTGACACCCTTGTTTTGATGAAAACCCACCGTGTGTTTGACCGAATAAGACAGTTCCTTGAGCAACACCATCTAATTGACAAGGCGATATATGTCTCCCATGCAGGCATGGAGGATGAAAAGATATTCAGAGATATAAGACAGGTTAAGGAATCGGACCTGAATTATTTCTCGATTATTATCGTCAAACTTTGAGTTAATGGATAAGACAAGATATATAAGGTGGTTCAATGCCTTTTGTGAAGGGTATTATGAACAACAGCAGGAGCATGACAGAAATTACAGGCTCAAACAGGAGCATACTTATCGGGTTTGTGATAATGTCTCAAGAATAACCTTATCCGAAAATGCCCCCAGTGATCTGAGCGAACTTGCTTGGCTTTGCGGGCTCTTTCACGACCTGGGAAGGTTCCCACAATACAGGCATTACAGGACCTTTAAAGACAGTTTATCTATCAATCATGGAGTTTTGTCCTCTCAGATAATCAGGGATTCTGCTATTGCAAAGGATCTTGATAGCGCCCAGCTAAATATTGTTTCAGAGGCGGTCAAGTTTCACAATGCCTACAGGGTGCCCGATGAGTTAAGTGACCATGATACCCTCTTTTGTCTCCGTGCCCTTAGAGATGCCGATAAGATAGATATCTGGAAGGTGTTTATAGAATATTATGGGGCAGAGGCTATCGATAAGCCCTCTGCAGTAGGGTTAGGGCTATCAGAAGACCCCTTCTGCTCAGAGGAGGCAATAAGGGCTGTTTTACAGGAGAGACTCTTAAGTCTATCGGATGTAAAGACCCTCAATGATTTTAAATTATTGCAGTTGTCCTGGGTCTTTGACCTGAATTTTAAAGAGTCCTACCGTATATTAAAGGAGAGGGATTACCTTAAGATGTATGGCAATTCCCTGCCTTCAGGGAATGATATTGTCAGTATGTTGAATTTCTTAGAGTCCTATGTTTCAAAACGAAGCTGATTCCTAACATATAACAGCTAATTTGACGCCTCTGTAATCTTTTAGTAATATTTAACAGCTATGAATGATAGTTGCATAATGAAAGCCCTCATAATCGATGATAGTCCTTTTGATCTAACCCTGATAACCAATTTAGTTAGGCAGACCTCTGAACTTGAGGTGATAGCATTTAGTTCTTCTTCTGATGCCCTCAGATGGTGCAGGTCAAAGGAGGTGGATTTAGTCATTGTTGACTGTCTAATGCCCTCTCCAAGTGGTATTGAATTTGTTTACCTTTTTAGGAAGATAAGAGGCAAGTCAGAGATACCCATCATCATGGTGACCGCCTCTGAGGAGAAGGAGATTAAGTATCAGGCGCTGGATATAGGGGTAAATTTTTTTGTCAAAAAGCCAATAGATACCATTGAGTTTTTTGTAATAATTAACAATGCTATATCTATGAGGATCAATCAAAGAAGGATTAAGGAGAGGGAGGCGCAATTAGCCGAATCCGAGGAAAAGTTTAGGGTCCTTGCAGAAAAGTTGCCAAATATAATAATCCTTGTCAGGGATGGACAAATTATATATGCCAATGAGATCTGCGAAAAGACCATTGGGATTAAGAGAGAGGACCTATACGCTTGTCGATTGAGTGAACTATCAAGGAGATACATCGCCCCAGAATCCTTAGAGGCTGTCAGGCATATAATACAATCACTGGAGACATCAAGGGAGATACCACCCCAAGAGATATCGCTACACCTATCAGAGGGTAGAGAATTAATCGTTTTAATCTCATCGGCTCGACTTTACTACGGCGGCAAGCATGCTACTATATTTATTTGCACTGACATAACCCACCAGAAGGAGATTGAAAATGACCTCCGCGAGAGCAGGAGGAAGCTTACCACCCTTATCAACAACCTGCCTGGTATTGCCTTTCGACGGAAAAACGATAAGAACTGGAGTATGCAATACATGAGTGAAGGTTGTGTTGATATTTTAGGATACAAGCCAGAGGAGATTATAAATAATAACAATCTTGCTTACAACGACTTAATAGTCGAAACTGACAGAGAGTCGGTTTGGGAGCAGGTGCAGAAATCATTAAATGATCGCACCCACTATGTTATTGAGTACAAGGTCATAGACAAAAAGGGCAATGTAAAATGGCTTTGGGAAAAGGGTATCGGGGTCTATAGCGCTGACAACTCACTGATTGCCATAGAGGGGTTTATAATGGACATCACTGAGAGGAAGGAGTCAGAGAGGCGACTGCAACATCTTGCGCACTTTGACGCCCTTACAGGGCTTGCAAACCGAACCCTTTTCTTTGATCGTCTCCATCAGGCAATCCGTATGGCAAAAAGGGGTTCCTATCTCATTGCGCTTTTGTTTCTTGACCTTGATGGGTTTAAGGTTATTAATGACACCTATGGACATTATGCAGGCGATGCAATATTGCAGGAAACCGCTAAGCGATTAATGGAAAATGTTAGAGAATCAGATACTATAGCGAGGATTGGTGGTGATGAATTTACAGTAATCCTCTCAAAAATAGAAAACAAAAAAAGCGCCTCTGTTGTAGCCAGAAAAATTATAGATACCATTGCGCGCCCATATACAATAAATAATGTAACCTGTAGTATGAGTGTAAGCATTGGCATTAGTGTATACTGCCCTGACGGAGAAGATGTTGATACGCTTATTAAAAAAGCCGATATTGCAATGTACAGGGCAAAACAATTAGGGAAAAACTGTTTTGAATTTTATAATAGATAACAGGAGGAATTTAATGAAGTTTTTAGCCCTTACCCTATTAGTCTGTTTGTTAATCTTACCCCTAAAGGCATCAGAGGTCTTTGGGACAACCTCAGAAGAATTAGTAAAAAAACTTGAGTTAGAAAACTGGGAGGATCTATTTTACAAAAGGGGAGAATTGAAAAGATACAAGGAGGGCGACAGGTTTCGTACCCTTGTGGAGGTTGTTGAAAATAAAGGATTAGACTGGCATATAAGAATAAAAGGGATCCGTTTGTTGAGCAACACTCATAATGTTGCTGCTCCAGATATCTTGATTGGCATGCTCTATGATCCCTTTTTCAATCATGAATGCCCTGCCATAAAGTCTTCTGTGGCTGAGGCGTTAGGCAATTTTAAAAGGGACCACAGGGTGGTAGATGCCCTGCTTCATTCAATGAATGACGAGGAGATCCATGTTCGAGAGGCCTCTGTGGACTCCCTTGGCAAGATTGGCAATAAGAAGGCTGTTCCTGCCCTTTTAAAGGTATTAAATGACAAGAGCGTAGCTATGAGGATAGCCGCTATAAGGGCACTTGGCAGGATAGGCGACCCCTCTGCAGTTGCCTCAATCCAGAGGATAGCAGTAAAAGATGTCAGTGAAGAAGTCAGGTCTGTTGCAGCAGATGTCATACATAGGTTGGGCAAATAGGGCATAAAAAATACAACGGTGCATCCTGATAGGTGGTAAAAATTTTTTTAATATGCTACTATACTGCAACTTTAATTCGTAACATATTGAAGGGGTTAAATAATTTTATCCCAAATCAAGGCGGATTATGAAAATTCAAATATACACAGGGGGGCTGATTATGATAAATTGGCAGAAAAGGTCTCTAATATTTTTTGCGTTTTTGTGTTTTCTTTTGCTGCCTGTATTTAAGGTTTATTCTGGTGATATCACTGTTAATCCAGGCAAATTTGACAGGTTTATAATTACACTTCCCGATAGGATTCAAGCAGGGCAAGAGGTTCAGATAAACATACAGGCTGCTGATAATCTGGGAAACCTTATAAAGAATTTCAATTCCTATGACAAAGAATTTGTTGTTTCTGTTGCCGGCTCTGCCACAGTAAACAGGAAGTCCATAAAGGCCTCCTCTTTCTCTAATGGAGTAGCTACAATAATCTTTTCAAGCACCGTAGCAGAAAAATCTATCCTCTCCATTAGAGAGTCTAATAACCTCATCCCCCTTATAACAAAGGAGATTGTAGTTTCCCCAGGCGCCTTAAAGTCTTTTGCCTTAAGGACTCCAAAGACCTCAAGGGCAGGGGAACAGTTTGATGTCTATATAACAGCTAAGGATTCCTTTGGCAATACTTACACTGAGACCATTTTGGGTAAGAATCTGAACTTTGCATTTAAGGGAGAAGCAGATGTCAAATTAGACATGCCTGTTGTGCCTGATATTGTAAATGGTTTTTCTAAGGTATCCTTCATGTCCATGAAGACCGGTTCAGTGGTTATTGAAGTCAAGGATGTGTTGTCAGGGAGCATTGGTGTGAGCGATACAGTGGAGATAATAAACGGAAACGTAAATTCATTCAAGATCATGGCGCCTAAAGAGGCCGTGGCTGGTGAACCCTTTGAGGTCTCCATAGCTGCAATAGATCGTTTTGGAAATTTTGTAGTTGACTACTCCTCAAATGGTAAAGGGATAAACATCAAGTCTACGGGCAAGACCATTCCCTTCCCTTCTACAGTGCCTTCTTACGAGTTTAATAGGGGACAAGCAAGACTGACCCTTAGATACGATATTGCCGAGACAGTAGTCTTTAATGTGTCTGAGATTGGTGGCACCCAAACGGGCTCCACTGAGCCTATCACTGTCACCCTGCCAAAACCAGAACGTTTTGAGATTGTGACCCCAGAGACTGTAGTGGCTGGGCAGAAATTCAAGATAAAGATAACCGTTTATAACCAAAACAACAGGGTCATAAAGAATTACAATCTCATAGGCGCCGATGTGGTTCTAAAGACCACTGGCACTGGCGTTCTTATGCCTGACCGAATACCCCCATCAGAGTTTGTAAATGGCACGGCTGTGGTGGAGGTGCAATACAACAAGGCAGAGTCCTTCTCAATAACAGCTGATGTTGCGGAGTCGACACCGAAGGCATCTACGGAGACACCGAAGAAAGAAACCACTGCCATTGCCTCAACAAAGCCCCCAAAGAGGCAACCACAGCAGCTTTCAACTGCAGAGCATCAGCCCACTAAGAAGGGCCCCTCAAAGGCATATGAGGTTTCTAACATCTCAGTAGTTGAGAGCAAGCAGACCTCTACAATAACAGCCCACATCACTGGTATGAACGATGCTATAAGCTATAGCCTCCTGTCTGAAAAGGGTCAGGAGGGCAAAAAGTATATAGTCCTAAAGATAAAGAATGCCATCTCAAAGGTTGAGAAAGACCTGACCCTTGAGTCCAAATTCTTTAAGGGCATATCAGTTCACGAGGAGGGAAAGAAAGAAGGCGCAGTGTTAATAAAGATAGAACAGATAAGATCAACACCCTTCAAAGTCACAAAGGGCAAAGGCACTATATCTGTGATTTTCAGCAAATAAAACGGGCCTTAGATGTTTTCTAAGGCCTCCTCACAGGCCTTTCTCTAAGATGCATAAACATATCTTCAATAAGGGGCTTACCAAATGGGCTTTTTTGAGAAACTAAAGGCAGGCATATCCAAAACCAAAAAAAACATTATTGAAAGGGTTGACACGGTCTTTCAACAAAAAAGGATCGATGAAAACTCTGTCGATGACATTGAGGAGATCCTCATATCCTCTGATTTCGGGGCTCAGGCGTCCAATGATATTGCCAATCTACTTAGACAGCGCATAAGAGACGGTCAAATCAAGACCCTCAATGAGCTCAAGGCATCCCTGAAGTCTGAGATGGCCGCCATGCTTGGTAGGTCTCAACCCATTGTCTTCTTTGGTGAAAAACCCTTTGTAATCCTTACTATAGGCGTAAACGGTGCAGGTAAGACAACCACCATCGGCAAGCTGGCCTCAAGGTTTGTATCTGATGGGTTTACAGTAATGCTTGGTGCGGCAGACACATTCAGGGCCGCTGCCATTGAACAATTAGAGACATGGGCATCAAGGGCTGGCGCTGACATAATCAAACACCAGAGCGGCTCGGACCCAGCGGCAGTGGCCTTTGACACCGTTGAGGCGGCAAGACACAGGGGCACTGATGTGGTAATTATCGACACAGCAGGGAGGTTACAGACAAAGACCTCTCTGATGGAGGAGTTGAAGAAGATCAACAGGGTCATAAAAAAGTCCATGCCTGATGCACCTCAGGAGGTCCTCCTCATCCTTGATGCCACTACAGGACAAAATGGCTTAAGCCAGGTCAGGCTCTTCAATGAGGCCATTGGCGTAACGGGTATAGCCCTTACAAAGCTCGATGGCACAGCAAAGGGTGGTATTGTATTCGCCATCAAGAGGGAGATTGGCATACCTGTAAGACTGATAGGCATAGGTGAATCCATAGATGACCTTCGAGACTTTGACACCAATGATTTTATCAACGCCCTCTTTGACTAATAAGGCTATAAACGCCTTCAGTAGTCCATAAAAATACCTTAAAAAGGAGCATTAAAACTATGACAATCTCATCGTTGATCCAGAAAAACCCCTCAAAGATAGTGCTTGTGGTGCTTGATGGTGTTGGGGGGCTCCCAAAGGATGGAAAGACCGAGCTTGAATATGCACACACCCCGAATTTAGATGGACTAGCCAAGGTCTCTGCCTGTGGGTTACACACCCCTGTAGGTTACGGTATAACCCCAGGTAGTGGCCCAGGTCACTTAAGCCTATTTGGATATGACCCCCTGGAGTTTCAGATCGGGCGGGGCATCTTAGAGGCCCTTGGACTGGGGGTAGAGGTCACAAAATCAGACATTACAATGCGTTGTAACTACGCCACTATAAAAGACGGCCTTATCACAGACCGTAGGGCAGGGAGGATACCCACTGAACAGAGCAAGAGGATCACAGAGAGGCTCCAATCTTCGATCAAGAGGATTGATGACATCGAGGTGCTCTTTGCCCCTGGCATGGAACACAGATTTGCCATCAGATTGAGATTTCCCCATCCCCTTGACACCAAGGCATCCCTTATAGAAGATACAGACCCTCAGAAGGAAGGCAAGGCACCACTGAGGCCTAATCCTCTAACAAAAGAGGCAGAGGCAGTAGCAAAGGTCTTAGAAAGGCTAATATCTCTCGTTGCTGAACAAATAAAGGCAGAACAAAAGGCTAATTTTATATTGCTTAGGGGGATCTCATCCCTCCCTGACATACCTGCCTTTGAAGATCGTTACGGCCTTAGGGCACTTGCAATTGCCAACTATCCTATGTACCGTGGACTCGCCAAACTGGTTCATATGAATACACCAGCACTGGAAGGCACGGTGCAGGACGAGGTCGACTTCCTGAAGGCCAACTTCAAAGACTACGACTTCTTCTTTGTGCATGTAAAAAAGGTAGATTCCTATGGCGAAGATGGTAACTTTACTGAAAAGGCCGCAAGGATCGCTGAATTTGATGCCCTATTGCCCCAGATATTGGAACTCAAGCCCGATGTGCTCATAATCACTGGAGACCACTCTACACCAGCAGTTATGAAGGCCCATAGCTGGCATCCCGTGCCAGTACTGATCCATTCCCCCTATGTGCTTGGAGGGCTCTGTAGCGCCTTTTCAGAGAGGGAGTGCTGCAGGGGTGAACTGGGCATATTTCACACCACCCATCTCATGCCCCTTGCCCTTGCAAACGCATTGAGGCTGAAGAAGTTTGGTGCATGATCGACACACACTGCCATCTTGACATGTCTCCCTTTGAAGCAGATCGAGGGGATGTGCTGTCAAGGGCCTTTAAATCTGACATAGAGCATATCATAACCGTAGGGGCAGACCCGCAGTCGATGCTTACGGCTGTGGGTATTGCCACCACCTATCCACAGGTATTTGCTGCTGTGGGTATACATCCCCACGAGGCAAGGCTTGCAAACCCTATGCTATTGGAGTTGCTTGAGTCCCTGATTAGGGATAAACAGGGCAATAAGATAGTGGCCCTTGGCGAGATAGGGCTTGATTATCACTACAATCACTCCCTGCCGGCAGTCCAGCGTGAGGTATTTGAAAAGATGCTATCCATGGCCCTTCAATACCACATGCCAGTGATCATACATAATCGGCAGGCAGATGAGGACACAAAGGCTATAGTCAAGGCATCGGGGATGAAGGATGTCCTTTTTCACTGCTTTTCCTCTGATGATGCCATGGCTAAATGGGCAATTGACAAGGGTTTTTATGTCTCCTTTGCTGGCAATGTGACCTTTAAAAAGGCACAGTCCCTCAGAGATATTGCCTCATGGATACCAGATGAACTCCTTATGATTGAGACAGACGCCCCCTTTCTTGCCCCTGAGCCTATGAGGGGCAAGAGGAATGAACCTTCATACCTTCAGCACACGGCAAGGGTTATTGCAGAGGCAAGGGGTGTCACCTATGAGGACATCAATAGGATCACCTCAGTAAACGCAAAGATATTCTTTGGCATTGGAGACCTACCACCCTCAGAGATTGTATATAAGATAAGGGATAACCTATACATAAACCTTACCTCAAGGTGTACAAACGCCTGTGAGTTCTGTGTGAAGTTTGACTCAGATTTTGTGAAGGGACATAACCTCAGGTTAGACAGAGAGCCCTCAGAGGAGGAGATCATACAGGCTATTGGTGACCCAAAGGCCTACAGCGAGGTGGTCTTCTGCGGCCTTGGTGAACCGACGCTACGCCTTGAGGCCATTAAGAGGGTTGCTCAATGGGTCAAGTCACAGGGCGGAAGGGTAAGGCTTAATACAAACGGCCTTGGAAATGTCATCAATGAGAGGGACATTGTCCCTGAGCTTGTAGGGCTTGTAGATGCCCTTTCAATTAGCCTAAACGCACAGGATGCAGAGACCTACAATAGGCTTTGCAACCCTAACTTTAAGGACGCCTTTGAAGAGGTGTTGGATTTTATAAAAAAGGCAGTGCAAACTATCGGTGATGTTACCCTTACAGTGGTAGAAACAGAGGGTGTTGATATTGCAAAGTGCAGAGATATTGCAAATCGTTACAAAGCAGGATTTAGGGTTAGGAAGTTAGACAGCGTGGGTTAGAAGTAGTTGTTTAAACCTTCTTGTTCACAATATCGGGTATTTTATTAGAGTCTTCCTCTGCTGCTTTTTCCTTCATCCTTAGATATTCCTCAGGAGGCACCTGAAGCACTGTATTGCCTTTAGAGTCGAGAAATTTCACTATGGGCACCCCGCTTTTATCATAGGAAACCGATACAGTTCTCACATCCTTTAGGAGCGGCTCCTTTATCTCCTGTTCTTGCCCCTTCTCAACAGGCCTTTTCTCTCCCCTCTGGATATTACTGGTATCAACCGAGAGTATTACAGCCTTCTGCTCAAAATCATTGTTCTGTTTAAACTGGGTATTGTTCTCAGCCTTTAAGGGCAAGTCTTGAGGGTTGTTAAAGGGTGTTGTAGTCTTGGCGGCTATAGATGTAATGTCCGACATAGCGACCTCCGTAGTTTGGCGTTTGATTGTTTATATTATCGGGTATGCTGCAATATACTTAAGCAATAGGAGAAATAGTTAGTTTTTTATTGCATAGTGTTATATTTTAGTGTCTTATGCTAAATCTGAGACCACATAGGCAATGTGATTTCAAGGGGCCTCTTAGGCATCACTCTGTTGACTTTTAACTTCCCTTTAAAAGGTCAAGATTAAAGGGTATGAGGTGTTTCCATTTGTCAATAAATTTGGTCCTGTTTTCCCGCATTGCCTGTCCCCTGGTAATCTCCCTGCCAAAATAGTTGATTACTCGTTCATCGTTTGCCTGTGACATGCCCCATTGGTGTTCAAATCCTTGCACAGGGACGGCGTAAAGACACAATCCCGCCTGCATTATTTGAAGTCCCATGTCCCACTCCTCAAAGAAACAGGGACTGTACCTTGTATCAAAGACAAAACGATGGCTTAAGAACAATTCTGCGTTGATTGCAAAAAGGAATCCTGAGACATCATGGGTCCTTATGGGCCTGTCAAAGGTGCCCTTCTGGAAGTATCTAATCACCGAGAGTCTTCTGAGGTCCAGATGGGAGCCCTGAGGACCTACAATAACTGCCTTGTTTAATGTAAAGAGAAATCTCTCTAATTCCTCAACACAGCCTTTGGTAATATGCAGGTCTGCATTCATTATAAATATTGCCTTCCCCTCAGCAATATTTATCCCTATATTCCAGGATCTGCTAACCCCTGCATTGGTCTTATTATGACAGTATTTATCAATGCGAGGGTGATCGCCCAGTTGCTGGAAGGTGTCCTCTGAATTGAAGATGCAGATGACCTCCCCCTCTATTGTATTGAGGTCCTCAAGCAAGGTAAGGATGTTGTAGGGACTATGGGGTGACATGTCCAACACAGGGATGATAAAACTCCTGTCTATCAATTGAGAATCCTTCCTGGTAGTTCCTCTGTGAAGCTGCCTTCTCTGTAAACAGGCACTCCGTTTATGAATACCCACTCAACGCCTATGGGTTTTTGAAAGGGATTTTTAAAATCAGCCCTATCCATGATTGTGTTAGGGTCAAAGAGGGTTAGGTCAGCAAAGTATCCCTCCCTCAGGAGTCCCCTTTTGTTTAAACCGAAGGTCTCTGCAGGCAGCGATGTGACCCTTCTAATGCCCTCTGGAAGGCTCATCAACCCCTTGTCTCTCACATAGAGTCCCAAAAACCTCGGGAACGAGCCAAAACCTCTTGGATGGGGTTTGCCCTTGCAAGTAATGCCCTGAAAGCATCTCACGGCGCTGTCAGAGCCTATCATCATAAAGGGTAATCTCAGAAATCTACTTAGGTTGTCCTCATTCATGCTGAAGAATATAGCGCCAGTTCTTGCACGGTCAGCAATAATTATATCAATAGCCGCATCAATAGGGCTTTTCCCCACAAGTCCTGCAATCTCTGAAAGGCTCTTCCCCTCTGTCCATCTTAATTCCTCTGTATGTGTGGAGGAGATAAATACTTCATCCCATAGGTCTTGAGGCTCCCTTGCTATCTCAGCCCTTATCTCTTTTAATGTTGCAGGGGTCTTTAGTCTTTTTATCTCCTCCTGAACGCCGCCTTCATAAACCCACTTAGGAAGTATAGTGTCAAGGTCAGTGCTTGAGGCAACATAGGGGTATCTGTCGCAGGTTATCCGCAATCCCCTTGAGCGGGCCTCTAATATCATCTCTATTGCACTGTCAATCTTATGCCAATTAGCCCTTCCCCCTGTCTTTAGGTGTGATATATGCAGGTTTATCCCCGATTCAGAGGCGATTTGGATGCTCTCCTGGATAGCCTCTAAGAGGTACTCTGTCTCGCTCCTCATATGTGGGACATAGAGTCCGGAGGGTTTGATAGTAGCAAGGTATTGGCAGAGTTCAATGAGTTCATTAGTATCGGTAAAAACACCAGGAGGATATATGAGACCAGCGGACAGTCCCTTTACTCCACAATCAATTGCAATTTGTAGATGTTGCTGCATCCTTTGCATCTCCTGTGCCTTTGCCCTGCCCTTTGCATACCCCATCACAGAGGCTCGTATGTTGCCTTGACCACAAAGGGTTGCATAGTTGATGGCAAATCCTCGTTGAGAGAGCAGTCTGTAGTAGCCTCTAAAATCATGCCATCTTTCCTTTATATGGTATTCCTCAAAGTCAGGGGTTCTCTGTGAAAGCGCCTCCCCAAGAATAGGACCCGCTGATAGTCCGCAGTTGCCGTTTATCTCAGTGGTTATCCCCTGTGCAATTTTACCCTGTGCCCTGCCGTCAGCAACAAGGGTAAATTCAGAATGGGCATGGGTATCAATGAATCCAGGGGCAAGTGCAAGTCCTGTGGCATCAATTACCTCTGCTGCACTGGGGAATCCAGACCCTAAATAAGCGATAACATCCTTTTTAATAGACAGGTTTGCCCTAAAGGGATCGCCCCCAGAACCATCAATGCAAAGGGCATTTACAATCAGATATTCATACATTGTTAAAGGGGTTAGACCCTTTTGGCAGGAGATTTCCTGATGATCTTCTTTGGGTTTTTCTTTGTGTTTGCAAGAGGAGTCTTTTTGTTTTCATATTTTGCCACCTCTGCCTTGATGACCTTTTTCTCAGGTAGGACTGGCTTGCTGTATCTTGCAACCCTCTCGGCGGGCAGATTCATAAAGTATCCGTTAATGCCCTCTGCAAGAGAGTAGGCGAGCCTATTGCGGAAATCCTCAGAGGACAGGAGCTTCTCCTCCTCTTTGTTGCTTATAAAGGCAACCTCAGCAAGGATGGAGGGCATCTTGGCACCCACAAGGACATAAAAAAGAGCCTGTTTTACCCCAAGATTTGGCACCTCAGGATAATCTGTAGTAATAGAGGCAGCAAGGGCGTTTTGCACATATCCTGCTGCCTTAACAGATTCGTCCCTTTTGCTCTCCCGTTCTAAGGAGGTGAGGATTATGCCTACTTCGTTCTTCATCTCCCTCATTTGCTTAATGGATATAGCGTTCTCTCTGGCTGCTACCCTTAAGGCCTCTTCATCATCGGTCCAGTTTAACAGATAGGTCTCAATGCCCCTTGCAAGCCTATTTGTGGAGGCATTTGCATGGACAGAGACGAAGAGGTCTGCATTTAGGCTGTTTGCAATCTGTGCCCTTTTATCAAGGGGTATAAAGACATCCCTTTCACGGGTTAGATGCACCTCATATTGGGGGTGTCTCTTTGCAAGATGCTCCTTTGTTTTCAGTGCTATGTCAAGCACCACATCCTTTTCGTACAAACCACTGGGACCTACCGCTCCAGGGTCATGGCCACCGTGTCCTGCATCTATCACAATCTTCTTTTTTATAAGCCTTGCCTCGGTTCTTGCCCCTGCAGGTGGTTCCTTATCCTGTTCCTTTGGCTTTTCCTGTACAGTCCCTCCTCCCCCTGATTTGGTAGTAAAATCCACCACCAGACGCATGGGGTCTTCAAGCATAAAGGCTTTGTAATCGTAATCAGACCTTTCCATGTCAAAGACTATGCGTACAGTGTTTGAATTAAACTGCCCCAAACGAATCATTTTAAGGAGACCGTCCCCGATGTTGTAATTTAGTTGGATGCCCCTTTGCAGCCTGCTGCCTTTTATGTCAAAAAACAGCCTCTCTGGATTTGACAGCCTTCCTTTGGTGAATTCTATAGAGGAGGAGAGGTCAATCACGATTCTTATGGTATCGCCTGTGGACCAGTGCCTTAAAGCCCTCACCTCTGATAACTCTTCAGCTTTAGCGGGTATGGTTAAAAAAACTGACAGCAACAAAAGACAATGAAAGGTCAGGGAGATATGTTTTATATGCTTTTGTAACGTCCTCTTTGCCATTGGTTTAATAAATCTTATTTTGCCTGTACTGACTTTATGGCAGGAATCTCCTTTTTTAATGTGGTTTCCACATAATTTTTAAGGGTCAGTGTTGACATTGGACAGCTTCCACAGGCCCCTTTAAGCTTAACATATACAATATCGTCTTTTATCTCAATAAGTTCAATGTCTCCTCCCTCTGTTTTTAGTCCCACCCTTATCTTTTTTAAGACCTCTTCAACGGCTTCGTTAGTTACCATATAATGCCTCCTTTAGGAATCTTATCAATAATATACAAAAATGTTCAGCAAATCAAGAGCTTTTGCAAATAGCACTATTTTGACTTCAGCACTTCTCTAATATCCTGAAGCATTGCAGCCCTTGCAGCGTTATCTACAAAAGGCACTGCGCCGTAAAATCTATGGGCAATTACCTCTATACCGCAGAATTCAAATATGCCTGTGTCAGAGGTAAGAAGCATTGCCTTTTTCATTCCGCTCTGTTCGTAGATATCCTCTGGGGTACCCATGGTGTTAAATATAATCGCTTTTTTGCCCTTTAATAATTGCTGTATATTGTGGTTTTCATCAATGGCATAGGCAAACCCGTGAGAGAATACCCTGTCAAAATAACCCTTCAATAGGGCTGGTTGTCCTGTCCACCAGATTGGGTATATAAATGTAAAGACCTCAGCCTCTTTTAGATAACTCTGCTCTTGCTTGATATCCGATGGGATAGAACCTGCGTGAAGGGCTTCAAGATCGCTGCCCTTTAACACAGGGTCAAAACCAATGCCATAAAGGTCCCTAACCGTTACTTTATCGCCCTTAGAGATGAACTCAGAATATACGGCTTCCTTTATGGCGTTGCAGAAACTCTTGGGATTTGGGTGTGCATAGACAATTAATCGGTGCATGTTGACCTCCTCAGCATTTTGGTTTTGTAAGATGGTATATTATAACCTAAGTTGGTAGGTAACAAAGGGAGTTTTTTAAAGCCAAAGGGGTTTGTGCTTTTGCAAGATAGTTGAAATAATCCCTTTGTCCACCAAAGCAGTCTATATAATTGGGCAAGTTATTATTGATGGCTTAATTTGGCGCAGCTAATCTGTTGCTCTAAGTAAAATGTTTATCTATCAAAGGAGGTTGCGATGTCAAGGGTTATAAGGGTGGCTCTTGGACAAATAAATCCCTGTCTCGGTGACCTGAGGGGCAACATAAAGAAGATCATAAGCTACACCAAGTCCGCGGAACAAGCGGGGGCTGATATAGTTGCTTTCCCAGAGCTTGCAATAACCGGATATCCGCCAGAAGACCTGCTGCTAAAGCAAAGGTTTATTGAAGACAACATCGCAGCGCTTGCGGAGGTTTGCTGCAATACAGGAGATGTCATTGCCGTTGTAGGTTTTGTTGACAGGACCGAAGATATATATAACGCAGCAGCGGTAATTCACAGGGGCAAGATAGTCCATATTTATCATAAGATATTCCTTCCTACCTACAGCGTATTTGATGAAGACCGCTATTTTAAGGCCGGTAACCTTTGTCCTGTTTTCAAGGCTAAGGATTTCTCCTTTGGTGTCAATATATGCGAGGACATTTGGTATCCAGAGGGACCTTCATACATACAGGCGCTTGCTGGGGCAGAACTCATCATAAACATTAACGCCTCTCCCTTTTATTATGGGAAGGCAGAATTTAGAAAAAAGATGCTCTGCACTAGGGCGCATGATTGCTCAGCAGCAATTGCCTATGTAAACATCTGGGGGGGGCAGGATGAATTGGTCTTTGACGGGGCGAGTATGATCGTTGACGCCTATGGCTTGACACTTAATGAGGCGCCCCGTTTTCAGGATCATCTGCTGATAACCGATGTGGATTTAGATGAAAGCTATAAGAAGAGGCTTCATGACCCAAGGGGAAGAAAGAGGAATGCTCAGAATCAGGAACGACCTTTATTTATTGTTGATTTGGACTGTAAGACAGGGAAGACCAAGCATACATTGCAGCCAAGTAAGGTATGCCCAGATATGGTTGTTGAAGAAGAGATATATTGTGCCCTTGTTACAGGAACAGGAGATTATATCAAGAAGAACCGATTTAAGAGTGTTTGCTTGGGGCTAAGTGGTGGTGTGGATTCCTCCCTTGTTGCAAAGATAGCCGTTGATGCGATAGGAAAGGACAATGTGTTAGGCGTGTTTATGCCTTCACAATATACATCTATTGAAAGCAGACAGGACGCTTATGCCCTTGCCCATAATCTTGGTATAAATATTGTGGAAATTCCGATTATGGAGATTTACGATGCCTATACAGGGACGCTTCAACCCCTGTTTGACAAACTCAAGCCAGATCTTACTGAAGAAAATCTTCAGGCACGAATAAGAGGGACTTTGCTTATGGCACTTTCCAATAAGTTTGGGTATCTCCTGTTGACTACGGGCAATAAATCAGAAATGAGCGTTGGTTATGCTACCCTTTATGGCGATATGGCAGGAGGGTTTGCGGTTATTAAGGATGTGTCTAAGACAATGGTGTACCGTATCTGTCAGTGGATTAATAGGGTAGAGGGAAGGTTCGTTATTCCTGAGAGGGTGCTCACAAAGGCTCCTACAGCAGAACTCAGGGAAAACCAGAAAGACAGCGACTCTCTGCCTCCCTATGAAGAGCTTGATATGCTTATTGAGGCATATATTGAACAAGACAGGGATGTATCGGAGATTGGGGACATTAAAATAGAGAATATCAAGAGGGTCATTTCTCTGATAGACCGCAGCGAATACAAAAGGCGGCAGTCGCCCCCTGGTGTGAAGATAACCCAACGTGCCTTTGGCAGAGATAGACGATATCCCATAACAAACGGTTATAATAGAGATTGATGAGACTAATCGCCCTTTACATATCCCTTGTTCTTCTTGTCCTGTCACTGTCATATGTAGTGTTTGCACAGGATAAGAAACCTGCCCCTGTGCAGGGATTTCAATTTGGGAAGGACCCACAGGTGCAGCAGGTAAAACCCAAAAGACCCTTGAGGATAAAGGTTCACAGGACGGCAAAGGGCGAATACACATGGGATATTACGGGCGATAACATAGACGATATTGTAAGAGCTGATTCACGATTGAGGAAGCTATTAAAAGTAGATCAGGAGAAATAATAAAACAGGAGGTTGTTATGAGCAAGAGTTTTACTATCAGGGAGGTTCTGGAACAGGCTATACAAACCGAAAGGCTTGGATACCAGTTTTATTCATCCATGGCAGAGAGGTTTAAAGAGAGTTCGGAACTGAACAGTCTTTTCTCAGTGCTTGCCCAAAAAGAGACTCAACACGAGAGGACCTTTACGGAGCTCATGGGCATGGTTGGAGACAGGACCGAAGAAGGATGGGATGAGGTATCCCTTTATCTGAGGGCAATGGTGGAATCGGAGTTTTTTTTGGGTAAAAACAAATCCCTTCCATCGATGGACGGCATTAAGGATATTGAGCAGGCAGTGCTCTTTGCCATAGGCTTTGAGAAAGAGACACTGCTATATTTCTACGGCATCAGGGATGCGGTTAAGGAGAAGGATATCTTAGATGAGATAATCAATGAAGAGAAGAGCCATATAAGGTGGCTTGTGGTTTTTAAAAACAGCCTTCAAACTATATCAAGGGGTTAGAAAATGCAAAAAGACCTTATTATAACGCCACAGGAATTTAAAAGAAGGCTTGACTCTGATGAGGTAAGGTTTGTCTTTGATTTAAGAAATGAGGATGATTTCAAAGATGGCAAGATTGAGGGCAGATATGAGTTCCAAACCCTCAACATCCCACAGGAGGACTTCGTAGGTGAGGAGGAGAGGCATTTATCAAAGTTTCCAAAGGATAAGCCCATCATTACTATCTGTGCCCACGGAGATTCATCAAGATACACCGCAGAGATGCTTAGAGAGAAAGGCTTTGATGCCCAGTCCCTTGAGGGAGGTATTGACCTATGGACAGAGTTTTATGAGACCCATAAGGTGGCTGACCGTCCTTTAATATTTCAGATATATAGGGTTGCAAGGGGGTGCATATCTTACATAATAGCTTCAGAGGGTGAGGCAGCCATTGTGGATGCTGTAAGGCATACAAATGTAATTATGGACAAGGTGAAGGAGCTTGGCTTAAGGGTTAAGTATGTATTTGATACCCACCTGCAGGCAGATCATATATCAGGAGGGCGAGAGATAGCAGGGATCACAGGGGCTTCGTACTTTATACACCCCTCTGATGCTGCTAATGCTGCCTATAAATATAACATCCTAAAAGAAGGCGACAAGCTGCCCCTTGGCAGCAGCACCATTGAGATTGTTTATTCTCCAGGACATACCCCTGGAAGCACATCTCTGTTGCTTGATAACAGGTATCTCTTTACAGGTGATTTGATAATGAAGACAAGCATAGGCAGACCAGACCTCGGAGGTGCCTCTGAAGAATGGACAAGACTTCTGTATGATACCCTTTTTGAACGTTATAAAAGGCTAAGTGATGATACGGTTATACTGCCTACCCATGCTGCCTCTATCAAGGAACAGGTCAATGGAATAGTTATGCTGACCCTTGGAGATGCCCGCAGGGAAAGCGATTTGTACAAGATAAGGGATTTCGGAAAGTTCTTTGAATTTGTAAGCTCAAGTCTTCCTGCAAATCCAGAGAGGTATCAGGATATAAGAAAGGTTAATCTGGGCTTGTTGCAGCCTGATGAGAAGAAGACAAAGGAGCTTGAAATAGGCAAAAACCTCTGTGGCATGACTAAAAAGACATAATGTCCTCTGGAACGCTCTATATCGTCTCAACGCCTATTGGCAATTTAGAGGATATAACCCTAAGGGCTTTGAGGGTTTTAAGGGAGGTGGACTTTATAGCTGCTGAGGACACAAGGCATTCCATGAAACTGTTAGCCCATTTTCAGATCAGCAAGCCTATGTTAAGCTGCTGGTCTCAGAAAGAGAGGGTAGTTTCAAGGGACATAATTGAACGAATTAGGGGCGGCAAGGATTGCGCCCTTATTACCGATGCGGGCACACCAGGCATATCTGACCCTGGTTCTCATACTATAAGGGAGGCGCTTAAGGAAGGGCTAAGGGTTGTGCCTGTTCCGGGATGCTCTGCGCTTACTGCTGCACTCTCTGTGAGCGGTCTTAATACAGAGTGTTTTATGTTTCTTGGTTTTTTGCCCCTCAAGAGAGGAGAAAGGATAAGAAGCCTTCAGGAGGTATCCTCCTACAAGGGAACCCTGGTTTTTTACGAGGCGCCTCACAGAATCGTAGAATCCCTCAAAGACATGTTAGAAACCCTTGGTGACCGAAAGGCAGCATTGGCAAGGGAGATTACAAAATTCCATGAACAGATGCACAGAGGAGCCCTCAGCGAGGTCATAGCCCTTGTTGAAGGGGGTGTAATTGCTGGAGAATATGTTATTGTGCTTGAAGGCAGCGCTCAGGAACAGCGGGATGTCAAAGATGCCCTTAAAGAGACTTTGCGGTTGATAGGAGAGGGAATGTCCAGGAAAGAAGCGGCAAAGAAAGCAGGCAATATTTATGGGGTAAAAAGCAAAGACCTATACGATATGAGCATAGGAGGAAAGTGTGAACCCGATAAAACTAAGGTATGAAATAGAGAATATCTACAACCTGCCCACAATCCCCTCTATGTTGAGGAAGTTGCTGCTTCTCATAGAAGACCCATCTATATCTATGCCTGATCTGGGCAATTTCATACTTAAGGACCCTGCCCTTGCATCGAGGATAATGAAGGCCGCTAACTCCCCTATCTATGGGTTTCAGCACCGTATCAAGAACATAAGTCAGGCATTGATGATGTTAGGATCGAACTCTGTGAAAGGATTACTGCTTGGCATATCTGTTTTTGACATTATGGAGAGGACTATGGCAGGCTTATGGCAGCATTCAGCGGGCTGTGCCGCAGCAGCAAAGGTAATAGCCGAGCAGACAGGACATAAGGGTATTGCAGAAGATGTAGCTGTGGCAGCGCTGCTTCACGATATAGGCAAGGTAATATTTGGACTGAGATACTCTGAGGAGTATCAGCATATTTTGGCTGTAGTTAGGGAGAAGAACTCTACACTCTTTCAGGAGGAGAAGGAACATTTCGGGGTCACCCATGCAGATGTAGGAAGCTGGCTCGCCTATAAATGGAACTTCCCACAGATCTTGGTTGAAACTATCAAGTATCATCATTCCCCTTCGCTTTCAAGGACAGCGCCAATTCACACCTCAATCGTCAATCTTGCAGATATAATTGTTAAGACGCTGGGTTTTGGTTTTTCTGGTGACGATCTAACCCCTATGCTCTATCCACAGGTGTTGCAAGTTCTGGCTATAGATAAAGAACTGCTCAAGTCTTTAGTGTTTAAGATAGACAGCGAGTTGGGTGAACCTGCTGATTTTGAGATAGATTAGAACTATCAACGAGTAAAAATAACTCAGGCTGTTGTGTATGATTTACTCATATATGAAATATTGCAGGGTTGTCTCAATATAGCATTCCCCCCTTTCCCATAGTTTTTACTTGATAAATCACCGCAAGTTAATGAGGGCATTAAAATTGCAGTATATTTTTTCTGTATGGTCTCTTTTGACACTGATATCCTTCTTTGCAGTCAAGATCAACTTTTTGTTAAATCCATATATGGGCCCCTGAGAGATTGCGGATATATTGTGGATATAACGGAGCATCCCTCAGAGGCAGTCCGATGTGTAATGAGCAAGAGGTATCTTTCAGTCATATTGGACTCCAGAGATTTTGGCATAAGTGTTGTTGATGCTGTGGATATAATGAAAAGTATTCAACCGGATATTCGTGCAATCTTTGTGGGTTTAAAAAAGAGCGACTTTGACCTGGAGACCTTTGACAGTCTTGAGGCAGTTGATTACCTGAAGGACCTTTTTAAGGGTCTGATGTCTGATAAAACAATAAAAAGGAGGGTTTTGCGTAATGACACCGAGGGAAATAATCATCAAGGCTTTTGAGTTAGGCAAGCCGGAGAGGGTGCCTGTAACCTTATTTGGGGGTGGTATGTGGAGCATTAAAGACTATGGCACCACCTTTGAGGAGCTTGCTAAAAATGTGGACAAGAATGTGGATATGTGTGTGACCGAGGCTGAAAAGATAAGGAGTGATGTTGTATATGTAGGTTCAGGGTTTAATAACTTCCACGCCTATGCGCTGACCAAGAAGTATGGTGTTAATATGAAGTACAGAGAGATTGGGGCGCCTGACCTTACGGACCATGTGGTGCATACAGAAGAGGATATTGCAAAGTTAGACATTAACGATATATTGAAAGAGCCTGTAGTACAGGGTATCATGGATGCCACAAGAAGGGTGAAGGAGAAGATTGGCAATAAGTATCTTGTAACAATGACCTGCTGGGGGCCCTACACATTAGCGGCAAGGTTCGTTGGCGAGGAGCCCTTCATGAAACAAAACTTCAAGAAGCCTGCCTTCGTGGAGAAGATGGTTGATTTCTGCGCAGACCTTTTAATAAAACTTTATGAGCCCCTTGTAAATGATGGTATTGAGGCATTAAGCATCGCCGACCCTACTGCATCGGGAGATCTCATCAATCCTAAACAGATGGAGAGATTTGCAGTCCCTGCACTTAAAAAGATGAGTGACTGGGCAAAATCAAAGGGCGTCTACACGATCTTGCATATATGCGGTGATACGAGCGACAGGCTTGATATGTTCTTAAAGACTGGATGCACAGTCATATTCTTCGATCAGAAGGTCAACATTGCAAAGGCGAAGGAAGTGCTTGGCGGCAAGATGTGTTTTGGAGGGAATGTGGCTCCTGTGCATGTGCTTCTAAATAAGAGCGCCGCTGAGGTTGAGCAGGCATGTAAAGAGGTTATTGAGATAGCAGGAAAGGATGGAGGATTTGTGCTGGTGCCTGGTTGTGATATACCTCCCACAATCTCCTACGAGAATCTCAAGACTTTCCATGATGTGGCTTTAAACTGGAGGTACTAAATCACCAACTGTGCCCTGAGGGGAGGTGATAAATAATAAGGGGTCTTCCTCTAAAAATGGGGAAGCAGTAGGGCAGGACGCAATAGCGAAAACGGACTTAGTCCGCAATAAACTTTTAAGGAGGAGAGAAATTATGTCTAAAATGACAACCGAAGAAGTCAATGCGTACATGAAGGAGAAATGTGGTTTTGTGCCAAGGATGTTCCAGATAATTAACACTGTAACTACAGAGCCTGGAAGAACCTTTGCAGATTTCTATGCAAGCATATTCGCTGATGGAGCTCTCTCAAAAAAGGTGAAGGAGCTTATGTTTATGTCAGGTGGAGTTGCATACTGCTCGCCTCGCTGCATTATCCATGCAATACCAGCAGTTGTAGCAGGCGCAACCCAGGATGAGGTCTTTGAGGCAGCAGCAGTTGGCATGATACTGGCTGGTTTTGTGCCTGGCGGCCCTGGCATCCCCTATGCGTTTGAGTATGCCCTTAAGTGCATTGATATTGCTGATAAATTTAGAAAGGGTGAGAAGTGGGAGTACCTGCCTCCTCCAAGATTTGACCACGGCGTATTCTAAATTGAGGTGTATTAACCACAGAGTGCACAGAGGTGGTAGCTGTGCCTCTGTGGTTTAATAGGCGCTACATTTTGATAATTACAGACAGGACTTTTTGTCTGGGTCTGATGACACCATAAAGGAGGGATGATGTTTACCTTTGATAAGGCTCAAAGAGTATTTAATATTGGAGGGATAAAGATAGGTGGTCAGCCTGGTGAAAATGCACCTGTTATGATTACCTCTATGTTTCACAACAAGGACAGGATAGTGCAGGATAGGAAGGGTAATTTTGACAGGGTTAAAGCAAAGGAGATTATCAAAAAACAGGAAGAGATGTCCTCTATTACAGGTATCCCCAGCATGGTAGCCATGGTTGCCAACTCTCCAGAGGAGGCAAAGATATACATCGACTTTTATCTTGAAACCACAAATATGCCCTTTGGTATTGATATGTGGGTGGCAGAGCAGCGAGCAAAGGCTACCGAATACATTTCCAAGCTTGGTGTACAGGACAAGTTCCTTTACAACAGCATCACCCCATGGGACAAGGATATCAAGGGACAGGTGCAAAGACTGAAGGACCTCGGCATCAAACATATAGTTATCCAGGCGTACGATGATCAGGATCAAACCCCTGCAGGCAGGGTAAAATCCTTGGAGGCTATTATGGCTCAGGGTGCAGACAGCTTTGAAACAGTAATAGTTGACACCTCAGTTATGAATATGCCTGCTACTGCGTTGTCATTAGTCGCAAACAGACTTATTAAGGAGAAACATGGTCTGCCCTGTGGAGGCGCCTATTCAAATGGCACTCATATGTGGAAGGATATAAAAGAGAAGTGGGGACTTGATGGCTTTAAGGCTATGGATGCGGTAGTTCAGGGTATGTCCTCAGCGCTGTGGAGCGACTTTAACTTTTCTGGCCCTGCGGCTCTTTCTACAAGGGTTTTCCCTGCGGTAGCGAGCGCCCACATGCTTCTGAGCACCCTCGTATTCACAGAAACAGGAAGCATTCCGGAAAACCCCGAACTCCCACTGCGTAAGTACTATGCCGAATTTATTCAGAAACTGCTTGAGGGCGGTTCCAGAAAAAAGGGCAAATAAAATAAAGAAAGGTGATACAATGAACTCAAAAGAGAGAGTGATAAGGCTGTTTAAAAAAGAACCTATTGACAGGGTGCCTTGTTTCAGCGGCATGGGTAATGTTACAGAAGAGGGCATAAATAGACTTGGATACAAGTTTGCAGGCATTCACCTCAATGCAAAGCAAATGGCAGATACAGCGGCATCTACATCAAAGCTTTTTGGGTATGAATGTGCTGTTGTGCCCGTAGATCTGTGTCTTGAGGCAGAGGCAATGGGCTGTGTAATCAATGTTTATCCCCATGCGGAGGGCATCCTTTATCCAACGATCAAGGAAAAGCTTATCCACAACGAAGAAGAGATGGAGATCAGTATTGCAGTGGATGTAGCAAAAAGAGGAAGGATACCCCTTGTGAAAGAGGCAATTGGCCTTCTTAAGGCTGATATAGGCAACGATACTGCTATAGGCACCTATGTGCTCGGCCCTTTCACACTGGCAGGACAGGTCATGGAGCTCAATGATCTGCTGAAGTTGTCCTTTAAGAAACCGGCCAAGGTTGCAGCGCTGCTTGACAAATTGGCAGATGTGATTATTGCTACTGCAAAGGAACTTGAATCTGCCGGTCCTGATTACATAACCGTCAGGGAGATGGGAGCCACATCAGATGTGCTCAGTCCAAGGGTGTTTAAGAGTTTAATACTTCCACCGTTACAGAAGATCATAAAGGAGATCAAGATTCCTACGGTGCTTCATATTTGTGGTAAGACTAACGACATAGTGCCCTTTATGATGGAGGCAAACCCAACGGCAATAAGCGTGGAGCAGAAAAATGATGTGGCTGAGACAAGAAAGAAACTCGGTCCTGATGCGCTTATATTTGGTAATTTTGATCCTTACAATGTATTAGTTGCAGGGTCTGAGGAACTGGTCAGAGAAACGATGCGAAAGTGTATTGACAATGGAGTAAGCGCAGTATGGCCTGGTTGCGATATATGGCCTACAGTGCCGCCTGTGAATTTCAACGCCATGATGGATGAAATAAAAAAATACGGAGGAAAGAAATAATGCCAACAAAAGAGGAAGTGCTTGAAAAATTAAAGAATGGAGTTATCCAGTATGACGAAGACGCATGTAAGGAAGGCGCTAATGAGGCCATAGCCATTGGAATGGATGGTAATGAGGCTATCTTTGAAGGTCTTGTTGCAGGGATGGAAGAGGTAGGGAGGCTCTTTGAGGCTCAGGAGTATTTTGTGCCAGAGATACTAATGTGTGCCGATGCATTGTATGCCGGCTTGGATATATTGAAGCCCCATTGCAAGCAGATGGACCTCGGAGTGAAGGGCGCAGTGGTCATAGGTACGGTAGAAGGCGATGTTCATGATATAGGCAAGAATCTGGTTAAGATGATGTTCGATGTGGCTGGGTTCACGGTGTATGACTTGGGTAGAGATGTGCCCCTCGATCAGTTTGTTGAGGAACAGCTTCGCACAGATTCAGAGTTGGTCTGTCTATCGGCAATGATGACCACCTCCATGATCGGAATGCCCAAGGTTATTGAAAAGATAAAGGCAAGGAATCCTAATGTCATGATTATGATTGGCGGCGCGCCAACATCTAAGGAGCTTGCCGATAAATGGGGAGCTGATGGTTATGCAGAAGACGCAAGCAATGCCCTCAAAGAGGCTATAAAGATGGTGTCATTCCTTAAGAATCTTAGGGCGGAAAAGGAAGCTGAGAAGAAGGGCTGATATAAAAAGGGGATATTGGAAACCGATAGCCTGAAATGTCTATTGCTTTTGCAGGGAGCAACTCTTGTTGGGGTGGGCGATGTAACACAGGCATTGACCAGTGAGATCATCCATCTCAACAGAGCTATTGCAATAGCTATGAACAGGGGTTTAGGAGAAGACACATCCTCAAAACTCATTAGGCTGCAGTCAGTCGCAGAAGGATGGCTTAAAGAAAGGGGTTTCCGGTATCTCTCTATACCCCCAGATTCTGATAGGAGAAAGGGTAAATTTATAAGCCGTCTTTATAAGCTCTTTCCCCATAAGACTGCTGCCACTTGTTCAGGATTGGGATGGGTAGGGAAAAATGGTCTTGTAATAAATAGGGATTACGGATCAAAGCTATCGTGGGCAACAGTGCTCACCAATGCCCCCCTTGTTGCAGATCTTCCAACGGAAAAATCCCAGTGTGGAAATTGCAACCTTTGTGTCATACATTGTCCCTCTGGGGCGGTGACAGGCAGAGAGTGGTCAATTAATGAACCCTATAGGGAGATAGTAAAATACGAAAAATGCAGTACCATGAAAAAGTCCAGAAGACTGTTAGAGGACAGGCCAAATTGCGGATTGTGCATCAACATATGCCCCTATTCGAGAAATGGCAAAACCGTAAAGACTTAAAGATAACCTTTGAATCAACTTATGTATTCTGTGCCCTTAAGAACAATTTATTGCAGAGGGAAAGCGAATATAAGGGATAATCGGTTTTTTAAAAATTGATACCAAGGAGGAATAGATTAGATGGCTAATAAATTTAAGGTAATTTTTCAACCCGCAGGCCGCAGGGGCGAGGTAGAGGAGGGCAAGACCATACTTGAGGCTGCTCAGATGTTAGGTGTTGACCTTGAGGCGCTCTGCGGAAATAAGAAGGTATGCGGTAAGTGTAAGGTGAGGATTGAGGAGGGTTATTTTGAAAAGGATAACCTTGAATCGGGCATGAAACACATAACACCCCTTGCTCCTACTGAGGATGAGTTAAAGCACATCAAGCCTGAAGACGGGCCAGGTATCAGGCTTGCATGTGCCTGTGAGATACACGGTGATTTAAAAATATTTGTGCCCGAAAGGTCAAGGGCAGGAAAACAGGTTGTTAGAAAGGCAGCAAAGGAACTGTCCATTGCGCTAGATCCTGCAGTAAAGAAATACACCCTAAAGTTTACCCCGCCCACACTACATGACATGACTACCGGCGACTACGAGAGGGTCATAAAGGCGCTGGAAGAGCAGTACGGCTTAAAGGGCCTCCAGTTCGATTATATGACCCTAAAGAGACTTCAGCCAGCCCTCAGAGAGGGAGGTTGGATGGCGACATTCACCGTCTGGATGGATAAAGAGATTATCAAGGTTGAGCCTGGCTCAGTGGATGTATGCTATGGGCTTGCCGTTGACATAGGAACTACTACCTGCGTGGGATACCTATGCGACCTATCAACGGGCAAGGTTATAAATACTGAATCAATGATGAATCCTCAGGTGCCCTATGGAGAGGATGTTATGTCACGGATAACCTATGCTATGACAAATCCTGAGGGGCTTGAAACTATGCAGAAGGCAATCATCGCAGGGTTAAATGAGATTATTGAAAAGGTGGTTGCTGAGATCCAAAATGAAAAATGCCCTAAACCTGGATGCACTATCGATGACCTGACCATAGTCTTTAATACGGCTATGCACCACATCTTCCTTGGATTTGACCCTGAGTACATTGGAAAATCCCCCTTTATACCTGCG
This sequence comes from uncultured bacterium, assembly GCA_937949555.1. Classification (GTDB taxonomy): domain Bacteria; phylum Nitrospirota; class Thermodesulfovibrionia; order Thermodesulfovibrionales; family Dissulfurispiraceae; genus DUZI01. The sequence goes on from CALEDV010000025.1 coordinate 58,942, forward strand.
GTGCAGCAGTCCCTAAACATTAAGGCAAGAGATTTAGGTATCAAGATAAACCCTGCTGCTTACATACATGTGCTGCCTATTGAGGCAGGCTTTGTAGGAGCCGACAATGTAGGTGTTCTCATTGCCCAAGAGCAGTATTACCAAGATGATATGGTGCTTGTAATAGATGTTGGGACAAACGGGGAGTTGTTGTTAGGGAACAAAAATCGGGTGTGTTCCACCTCCTGCGCAACAGGTCCAGCCTTTGAGGGGGCACAGATTAAGTTTGGAATGAGGGCAGCTCCAGGCGCTATTGAGAAGGTAAAGATTGATCCAGAGACAAAGGAGCCCCAATACAAAGTTATAGGCAAGGCTGACTGGCATACCCATATTGATGGTAAGATAAACGCTAAGGGTATATGCGGCTCAGGCATCATTGATGTAATTGCAGAGATGTATAAGGCAGGCATTATTGATAAAACAGGCAAGTTTGTTATGAATTTAGGGACAAACAGGGTCCGTCAGGATATAGATGGCAAGCCTGAATACGTGCTTGCATGGGCCGAGGAGACCTCAATCAACACTGATATAACTGTAACCCAAGCTGATGTAAGGGCGCTGCAACTTGCAAAGGGAGCCCTATACACAGGCGCAAAGCTTATGATGAAGAAAATGGGCGTTACCAACTTAGATAGGGTAGAACTTGCAGGGGCTTTTGGTAGCCACATAGACAGAGAGGCATCTTTGGCGCTTGGTATGTTCCCCGATGTGCCCATAGAAAAGGTTGTAGTTGTTGGCAATGCGGCGGGAGATGGCGCAAGAATGGCATTATTAAACAAGAACAAGAGAACCGAGGCAGAGGAGAGGGCACGCTGGGTAGAGTTTGTTGAGATTGCAACGGACCCATCCTTTGAGAAAGAGTTTATGCAGGCGATGCACATACCTCATATGAAGGATAAGTTCCCTAATCTGAAGAAAAATCTTGAGGAGCAGGGTGCGCCTATTGCATCATCAATCAAGGGATAGTTGATAGATGACAAAGGTTACTATCAATCCTGGCGCCTGCGGATTCATTGCCTCTGTGGAGGTGCAGAAAGAGGAGGACAGTAGTTTTTCTGTAAAGATGGTCTCCGATTGCCAGATGGTTCAAAAGATGTCTGGTGAGATAGGCAGCCTGACAATGATGGATGCCTTTAAAAGGCAGCCTGAGAACAGGGTTTTTAAAAAGGCAGCGGCATGTCTAAAACATGCCGCTTGTCCAATACCTCCAGGTATCTTAAAGGCCCTTGAGGTGGAGGCAGGGCTTAACTTGCCGAGGGATTGTTCCATCACTTTTGACACAAAGAAGGATCAAAAATAGAAGTCATGGGATAGGTTGTCTTTAGTTTTAAAAGTTACCCCTCTGATCCCTATTTTATCGTCCAGCAGGCTTCTTTTTATTCTGGCTCTTTGCTGGTATTCTTGCCTCCTCTTGCTCCCTTTCTTTTGCCTTTTCTATCCTTACCTTTCTACCGCTCATTATCATCTTATCCACCGAACGAATTACCTTGTCTGCTAATTCCTCGGGCACCTCAATAAATGTAAATTTATCCAAGACATCAATCTTACCAATCTTTCCATAGGGGATATTTGCCTCTGAGGCGATAGACTTAAGGATATCTGCCACCTGGATCTTGTCTTTTCTGCCAATAGTAAGAAAGAGTCTTACATATTCGGGCTTGTCATGGGACTCAATATCCTGTATGTCCCCATAGGCTGCAAATAGGGCAGCCGCAGCAAGTTCATGACCTCCGCATGATTCAGAGAGCTGTTTAATCAAGGGCATATAAAGATTGTGTCTGCCAGAGTCAACTATTTCTGCAATGTCTTTAGCGATGCTCTTTGACCTCGCAGCAAATACATCCCTATCGCTGGGGAGAGCCTTCTTGTCTATTCTGGTCTTTGCTGTCTTCTCGATCAGCCTCAAGGTGCGATATTCCATGGGTCTGACAAGGGTAATGGCAATGCCGGACTTGCCTGCCCTTGCAGTCCTTCCTATTCTATGGATATAGCTTTCGGGGTTTTGGGGTATGCTGTAATTGATTACATGGGTAACATTCTGGATATCGAGCCCCCGTGCTGCCACATCAGTGGCTACTAACACATCAAGCTTGCCCTTTCTAAATTTGTTCATCACCTCATCCCGATGGGCTTGGGTAAAGTCTCCATGTAGTGGGGCTGCATTGAATCCTGTCTCCTGAAGCTGCATTGAGACCTCGTCAACCTCCTTTTTGGTATGGCAAAAAACTATTGCCAGCTCAGGATTCTCCACATCCAAGAGTCTCTTAAGGGCATTTATCTTCTCTGATTCCCTGACCTCATAAAAGACCTGCGATATTTTTGGCACTACCACATCCTTAGTATTGACCTTGACCTTTTCAGGTGAGCGCATATGACTTTTGGCAATATCTATTACTGGTTGAGGCATGGTGGCTGAGAAGAGCATAGTCTGTCTGTTTAGAGGCGTTTTTTTGATTATGCTCTCCACATCCTCTATAAAACCCATATTCAACATCTCATCAGCCTCATCTATCACCACAAAGGAGATGGTGTCTAGCAAAAGGGTTCCCCTGTCAAGGTGGTCTATAACCCTTCCTGGAGTGCCTACAATAATATCAACGCCCTGATTTATAGCCCGTATCTGCATCTCTATGGACTTGCCGCCATAGATGGGTAAGGCGTGCACCTTACGATACTTGCCTATCCTGTTTATCTCCTGAGATACCTGCATGGCAAGTTCTCTGGTAGGCTCAAGCACTAAGGCTATCGGTTTGATCTTCTTTGAGCACCGTTCAATTATAGGAATACCAAAGGCTGCTGTTTTCCCTGTGCCAGTTAGAGCCTGTCCAATAATATCGTGCCCATTCATAATCTTTGGGATTACCTGAGCCTGAATTGGGGTGGGCTCTTCAAAACCCATTTCAGACAATGCCCTTAGAGTCTCCTTAGTAAGGCTGAAGTCTTCAAAATTCATATTATCTATACCCTCTCAAAAAGTTTTATGTAGATAGTTTACTTGAAATGCAATATTTTTTTATTTTTTAAAATTTTAAAGTCCTATTAACAGGATTCCCAACATTGCCCTTAGGAATTTATAACAAAGGGGAGTATGCCTCAAGGCCTTTATACTGCCACAGGATTATCTAAAAAGGGCCTTGGCCTTAGGTTGCCCTTGGGTGAATGCCTTCGCATTGTCTTTAGGGTGTAAGAGGTCTTACAAATAGGTGTCGCAATAAAGCCTTTTTCGGCATACCCCACCTTTTTTCTATCGGCAATTTTTGGGGATTGTTTAGTCTTGAGATTTTTGGTTTTTAGTTGTTAGTATATACGGATTTTTTGCCTTCCCTTGCTCTGAAACATACAGTATTGTATTTTATAAAACAAATAATGAACTGGAGGTATTACAATGACTGCCACGATGTTTAATATTATCACCGATGCCTTTGCCATGGGGCCAGCGCCTCAGGGAGGCCAGGGAGGGACATCGCAGCTTATAGCGAGTCTTTTGCCCTTAGTGCTTATCTTTGTGGTCTTTTATTTTCTTCTGATAAGACCTCAGCAGAAAAAGGCAAAAGAGCACCAGAATATGCTCAATAACCTCAAGAAGGGGGATAAGGTAATAACCGCTGGCGGTGAATATGGAGTTGTGGAGAGCGTTGGGACAAACACCATTACAATAAAGATTGCAGAGAATGTTAAGGTGAAATACGGCAAGCCCTATATTGCAGCGCTAAGGTCCTCCGCTGATGAAGAATAATGCAAAGGGTAACAGGGAGGATTTCGTATAAATGAAAAAGGGCATTTTCTGGAGGCTTGGCCTCATTATTTTTACAGTATTGGTATCAATTGTTTTCTTCCTGCCTAACACCCCTATATTTAAATCCATGCCCGAGTTTTGGCAGAAGACAATGCCAAACAAGGGACTTGTGCTTGGATTAGACCTGCAGGGAGGACTGCACATTGTATTTGAGGTAGAAGGCGACAAGGCTGTGGATATTGCCACAGAAAGGATTGCCTCTACCTTGAAGGGCATACTTGAGAAAAAGAAAATAGATGGGACGATTAAAAGCGAGGGTAAAACAATCATTGTCTCTCCTGGATCTCCCGAGGTCAGGAAGGAGATAGAGAAGGAATATCCTATATTGGCGCCCTCTGAAGGACAGGGCTTTGTGAGATATGTCTTGATTGATAAGGAGGCGCAAAGGATAAAGGATGCATCAACAGATCAGGTGCTTGAGATTATAAGAAACAGGATTGACCAGTTTGGTGTGGCTGAGCCTACCATACACAGACAGGGTGAAAACGAAATAGTAGTGCAACTGCCTGGTATTAAAGACCCCAAAAGGGCGGTGGATGTGATTGGCAAGACAGCCCTACTTGAATTTAAGATTGTTGATGATGATTCGCCTCTTGCAGCGGAATTGCCTCAGGTAATAATGACTGGAGAGGAAGATGCCCTGTTGCAGAAGTTTAGGCAGAGGCTTTCAGAGGAGCAAGAGATCCTCTTTCAAAGGATTGTCAACAAAGAGACAGGGGTAGTTACCAAACGTCCCTATCTTATGAAAAGGGAGACCCTGCTTACAGGAGACCTGCTTGATGAGGCAAGGGTAAGCATAGATCAACGATTCAATGAGCCCTATGTATCTCTGAACTTCAACCCTGCTGGGGCAAAGATATTTGAGGAAATCACAGGTAAGAATGTCAAAAAGAGATTGGCTATAATATTGGATGGAAATGTGTATTCTGCGCCGGTGATACAAGAAAAGATTGCTGGAGGAAATGCACAGATTACCGGCAACTTCACCCTTGAGGAATCTAAAGACCTCGCAATTGTCCTTAGGGCTGGCTCATTGCCTGCGCCGGTAAAGATCCTTCAGAATGTGACCGTTGGCCCTTCTTTAGGAAGAGACTCTATTGAGGCTGGGGCGTTGGCAGGAATAATTGCCACTGTGCTTGTGGTAGTGTTTATGATTTTTTACTACAAACTCTCTGGGGTGATAGCCGATTTTGCCCTGGTGCTCAATATACTGCTGCTTTTAGGTGCAATGGCGTCGCTAAATGCGACCCTTACACTTCCGGGCATTGCGGGTATTATACTTGCCATTGGTATGGCAGTGGATTCTAATGTGCTTATGTTTGAAAGGATGCGTGAGGAGATTAGGGCGGGCAAGACAGCCCGGGCTGCAATAGACAGCGGGTATAAGAAGGCATTCTGGACTATCTTTGACTCTCATGTTACCACACTGATTACAGCCGCTGTATTGTTCCAGTTTGGAACAGGACCTATCAAGGGATTTGCCGTAACCCTGAGTTTGGGCGTTGCCATCAATCTATTTACGGCGCTTATAGGCACAAAAACAGTCTTTGACATTATCCATCTCCGCTGGGATATAAAGAGGTTAAGCATATGATAGAGATAATAAAAAATACAAAAATAGATTTCATGGGGTATAAGAAATATGCCTTTGTGGTGTCTGCTATCCTTTCAATCTTAGGCGTAGTAGCCTTAGTGCAGATAGGTACGGGCAGGGCAAATCTTGGTGTTGATTTTGCGGGAGGCACAGCAGTGCAGATAAGGTTTCATGCTAATGTCCCCTTGCATGATGTGAGAGTTGCCCTGGAGAGGGGCGGACTCAGGGATTTTGATCTTCAAGACCTGCCTACTGAAAACAAGGTGCTCATAAGGGTCAAAAAACAGGAGGAAAAGATAGGCGGTTATGCGGAGACGATTACTAAGGTTATGAACCAGAGTTTTGCTGACAAGAAGCCTGTAGTAGATTCGGTAACGGAAATAGGTCCTAAGGTGGGGGCAAGGCTGAGGACAGATGCGCTTATGGCAATTATAGTTTCCGTTGTATGTTTGCTCATATATGTAGGATGGCGTTTTCAATTTAGATTTGGCATTGGGGCAACAGTGGCAACCTTTCACGATGTGCTTGCTGTGCTTGGGATATTCTATGTCCTTGACAAAGAGATCAACCTAATACTACTGAGCGCCCTTTTGACTATAGCAGGTTATTCCTTAACTGATACAGTGGTCATTTTTGACAGGATAAGGGAAAACATGAAAAAGATGATTAGAGAGACTATGGAAGAGATGATAAACAAGAGTCTCAATGAGGTCCTCTCCAGGACTATTGTGACCACCCTTACGGTCTTTTTGTCTGCAATAGCCCTATTTTTCTTTGGAGGAGAGGTGCTGCATGATTTCTCCCTTGCCATTATATTTGGTCTCATAATAGGCACCTATTCTTCTATCTTCATAGCGAGCCCTGTAGTGTTGATGATTGATAGTAAAAAGGGCGCAAAAAAGAGATGAGATGAGTCAGCTGCATAAACAATGCAAGTGGATAGTAAATACAACAAATAGCGAGTTTGTAAGTTATGTATCCAGGATAGCAGGGCTTTCCCATGCCTGTGCTCAGGTGCTTATTAACCGCGGCATAAAGACCCCGGAACAGATAAATTTCTTCAAGGGTGCTGCTACATCCTCCCTATCAGATCCCTTTGCTATTGAAGGTATTTCATCCTCTGTGCAGAGGATAAAAAGGGCTATAAAGGATAAGGATAAAATCCTTGTAAGCGGCGATTACGATGCCGATGGACTGACTGCAACGGCAATTATGCTTGAGGGGCTGAAAAGGATGGGCGCTGAGGCGTCATATTTTATCCCCCATCGCCTTAGAGATGGTTATGGGTTTGGCGAATCATCGGTGTCTGCGGCAGTGTCTTGTGGCGCTAAATTAATAATTACCGTTGACAGCGGGATAACATCCTTTGATGCCCTAAGGGGCGCTTCAAGGCTTGGGATAGATGTTATAGTCACTGACCATCATGAGCCAATGAGAAATGACAAGGGCCTTGCCCTTCTGCCTGAGGCGTACTCTATAGTCAATCCAAAGCTGATGACAGAGGGGGCAGGACTATATAATTTGCAGGAGTTGGCTGGTGCAGGGGTTGCCCTAAAACTTGTTCATGCCCTTACAGAGGATGAGGACTTTGTAAACTCCCTCCTCGACCTTGTCGCAATAGGAACGAGTGCCGATGTTGTCTCTGTGCTTGGCGAAAACAGGCTTTTGCTTAATAGGGGTTTAAGGCTGATTGGTAACGGAAATAGACCTGGCATTAAGGCGCTAAAGGATGCGGCAGGCATAAATAATGGTTCCTTCAGGAATTCCATGGTTTACTATTCTGTAAATCCAAGAATAAATGCACCTGGAAGAATAGACGATTCACGGGATGTTATAAGACTTCTGACAACACCCTCAGCACATGAAGCCTCAGAGATTGCGAGGTGGATGTGTGAGATGAATGCAAAGAGGCAAAGGATAGAAGAGAAGGTTTTTCGTGAAGCCCTTGAACAGGCAGAGGGGCTTACGGTAAAAGATGGGGCAATAGTAGTTGCGTCGGAGGGTTGGCACCTTGGTGTTGTTGGCATTGTTGCCTCAAGGTTAGTGGAACACTTTGGAATCCCTGCCTGTGTCTTTGTCTTAGAAGGGGACATAGCTAAAGGCTCAGCAAGGGGCAATGGAAACTTTGACCTCCTTGAGGCGCTGAAGGAATGTGAACCCCTTCTTGAACGTTTTGGAGGACATAAACAGGCTGCAGGCTTATCGCTGAGGGCAGATCGTCTGGATGCCTTCAGAGAGTGCATAAATGCTGCAGCATTGAAGATCTGCGAGCAGACTACACCAGCCCTCTCTATAGATGCCCTTGTGGGGCTCTCCGATATTACCCACGAACTGGTTCAGGAGATAGAGAGCCTTGAACCCTTTGGTCATTGCAATAAGGAGCCCCTTTTTGGTAGCAGGATGCTTGAGGTGGTTGACTCAAGGATTGTGGGCAACAATCATCTCAGGATGAATGTTAGACAGAAGGGAAGGGTAGTAAATTGTATAGCCTTTGATATGGGACACATGAGAGAGTATTTAAGCAGTGGTTATATTGATGCCCTTTACTTGCCCACAGCCAACAAACAGTACAACAGTATACAGTTACAGATAAAGGCCTTTAGGTCTGCTTCTGAGGCATAAACTTTACCGTTAATTAATGGTACAAAGGATTGTTGTTATTAATAGTGTCTCCGAGCAAATAAGAAGCTATCGCTAATAGAGGTGAATGTTTTGAGGATATTGCCGCCTGATTTATTAAAGAAGAAGGCCCTTAAAGAAAAGATAACCGTGGTAACAGCCTATGATTATCCCTTTGCAAAGATCGTAGAGGAATCTGGGATTGAGGTAATCCTTGTGGGTGATTCCTTGGGCATGGTTGTGCAGGGGCTTGACAATACTTTGCCGGTCACTATGGATGATATGGTCTATCATCTAAAGATGGTAACAAGGGCAACAAGTAAGGCAATGGTTATAGGCGATATGCCCTATATGTCCTATCAAACAAGCACTGAGGATTGTCTCAGGAATGCCGGTCGTTTCTTGAAGGAAGGTCTTGCAAATGCTGTGAAACTTGAAGGAGGAAGCGAGGTTGTAGGGCTTGTGCGGGCATTAACGAGGGCTGAGGTCCCTGTGATGGCACATATTGGGCTTACTCCACAGTCAATATACAGAATGGGAGGATATAAGGTTCAGGGACGCTCAGAAGATGCTGCCAACAGACTTATACAAGAGGCTAAGATGTTAGAGGATGCCGGTGCCTTTGCGCTTGTACTTGAGGCAATACCCTCTGACCTTGCTGGTAGGATTACCTCAGAGCTGTCCATTCCAACCATTGGCATAGGAGCCGGTAACTGTTGTGATGGTCAAGTCTTAGTTTTACATGATGTGCTTGGACTTTTTGATAGGTTTCTTCCTAAGTTTTGCAAAAGATACGTAGACATGAAGTCTATTGCACTGTCTGCGCTAAAAGAGTACAAAAAGGAGGTGGAATCTGAATTATTCCCCTCAAAGGAACATTCCTTTTAGCCCTAAAAGAGGAGGCTCACATTGGATTTAATTGCATGGGAAGATAGTTTGTCCGTTGGGGTGTCTGAGATTGATAATCAACACAGGCGATTGATTGGCTTTATAAATCAATTGGCTGATTTCATGGTTGGCGGTAAGGACATTGAAAATCCCCTTCAATCGGTGCTTTCAGGCCTTTTCAACTACACGGTGTACCATTTTTTTACTGAAGAGCAGATAATGGAAAATGTTGGGTACCCTAACTATGATGCCCACAGGGCTGCTCATATCAATCTTACAGCCACAGTGATAGTATTCCTTGACCGTTTTATAAGGGGGGAGCAGAATATCCATCAGGAGGTTTTCAGTTTTCTAAAACAGTGGCTTTTAGAGCACATCAGGGTGACCGATAAGGAGTTGGGCGATTACTTGCAGACACGAAGATAGCCTTCAGTGTCCTTTTTATTTGTATAATTAAAGCAGGAGGTGTTTTAGATGAGCCGTAAAAATATACTTGTTTGCGTTAAGCAGGACATCCTTCATCCAATAAGCTGGGCGTTGAAGGAATTTGAAAAGCAGGTGTTTATTAAATATGCCGATAACACAAAACAGATAGATGCCCTTTTTGACACTGGTATAGATTTCGCTGTGCTTATAATAGACTCTATAATTCAAAACAATTCAACACTGGGATATCTGGAGACCCTAAAACAGGTCAAGCCAAATCAGAAGATACTTTTGATAATCTCAGAGGGGGCAAGAAAGGAAGACATTGTAAATATAGTCAAGTCTAAACTTGTCAGCGGTATATTGGTTAGACCCTTTACGGCTGAGCAGATATCCGATTATATCTATAAGCTCTGCGGATTTCAAAAGCCTACCGAAGTGCCCTGGTATATGAAGACAGGACTTAAGGGATAACCCTGAGACCTACAATCCTGCACCATGAGAGTTGTCAATGCCTTACAGATGCAGCATATTGACCGAGAGACTATAGATAGATACGGTCTTAGAGGCGATGTATTAATGGAACGTGCAGGTCTTTGTGTAGTGCAAAAGACACTTGAACTCTATGGAGACAGCAGGCTTTTTGTAGTCCTCTGCGGGCCTGGCAACAATGGTGGTGATGGGCTTGTAGTTGCCAGAGAATTAAAAAATCGAGGCTATCCTGTTATAGCCTATGTGTTTGCAAATCCTAAAAACTATAAAGGAGATGCCTTAGAAAACTATAACAGGGCGCTCAAATATTCGGTAATGGTTAAAGAGGGCAGGGAGATAGTTGAGCAATTGCCTACATTGAAACTCCATAGGGCTGTTATTATAGATGCGCTTTTTGGCACTGGCTTGACAAGGCCCTTAGAGGGTATATACGCAGAGACAATAAATCTTATAAACTGCCTTTCCATGCCTGTTGTATCAGTGGATATGCCCTCTGGGATTTGCTCTGATACAGGAAGGGTGATGGGAACCGCAGTCAGGGCAGCCCATACGGTCACCTTTGGGCTTCCCAAGTTTGGTAATCTCATGCATCCTGGAGCTGCCTATGGCGGCAGTCTGTCAATTCATGACCTTGGTTTTCCCAGGGCGCTTACGGAAAAGGCTGGCTATGCCTGTCTTGTGGACAGAGATTCTGTGTATCCTTTTATTCCTCCCCGCTTGCCTGATAGCAGTAAGAAGAACTACGGACATGTCCTATTGATAGCTGGGTCAAAGGGTAAGACTGGGGCTGCGGTTATGGCTGCGAGGTCTGCCCTTAGGTCGGGCTGTGGTCTTCTCACCTTAGCCATGCCTGCTTCTGCCCTGCAGGATGTTGGTAGCGCAATCTTAGAAGAGATGACCCTTGCCCTGCCTGAGGATAATGACGGAAGGATAGACATAAGGGCTTTAGGTATATTAATGAGATTTGCTGCAAAGAGGAGGGTATCTTCCATAGCGATTGGACCGGGTCTTGGTGTATCTAAGGATACCACAGAGCTGCTTAAGGAGATACTTATCCAATCGACGGTTCCTTTAGTGGTTGATGCAGATGGGCTGAATTCATTAGCCAATGGCAATGCCAGAGAATCCTTAGGGTCTGCCTCTTCTGAGGTGGTAATCACACCCCATGAAGGTGAGATGGCAAGGCTGATGGGTATTGATTTTATTGAGGATAGGATTAGCGCAGCCAGGGAATTTTCCACTGAGGCTAAAGTTGTAACTGTTTTAAAAGGCTCTCCTACGCTTATTTCTGATTTAAAGGGTAGTCTCTTTATCAATACCACAGGCAATCCAGGTATGGCTACTGGAGGGGCTGGAGATGTGTTGACAGGGATTATAGCCTCTCTAATTGCCCAGGGTGTATCAGTATTAGATGCCTCTTTGCTGGGTGTATATCTGCATGGTCTCGCAGGAGACCTTGCAGCAAAATACCAGGGCATGCATTCCCTCATTGCCTCGGACATAATAAACGGACTTGCTGAGGCATTTAAAGAGACATGTTCGAGACCTCAGGCATAATCTGTCCTCCAATATTTGAAGGGTATTATTCCAGTATTTTTGCCTTTTTTACTACAAAGGGTTTCATGCAGGACCCTTTAGTTTATATCCAGGAGAACATCTCTAAAGGGGCATCTCTATTTATGCCATTGCAAAGGCACACTGACATTATCATATATGCTGCTGCTTCGTCTTTAGGTGCTACGGTTACAGCCGACTCTGTCATAACAGGGGATAGAAATTTATTCATCGGCATACAAACTGCAGATTGTGTGCCTCTGTTGATTTATGATCCCCACACCTCTTTAGTTGCCTGTGTTCATGCAGGATGGAGAGGCACTGCACAGGGCATTGTTAGTAAAACCCTAACAGGGATCAGAAGAGAATTTGGAGCCTCTTTAGACAATTTATTGATAGCCATAGGTCCGAGCATCGGAGAATGTTGTTATGAGGTAGGACAGGATGTGGCCTTAAAAGTTGTTGAGGCATCAGGGGGGGGAGAATGCATGAGTATGAGGGATGGCAAATATTATTTGAACCTACAGAGGGCAAATGCAGCACAGGCGCTTAAATCAGGTATTAAGGCAGAGAACCTTTGGATTTGTCAGGAATGTACCCATTGCCAGCCTGAAAAATATCACTCCTATCGTTATAATAAGGCTAAGGATAAGGGATTGAGACAATATGCAATTATTGGCAATCTATGAGACTCATTGAATGATAAGGGGCAGCCACAGTAAGCCTTAATAGATAGAGCCCTATCAATCTAATATTTTTATTGTCCCATATTCGCCATCATATCCTGGTGTAATTTTTACATCCCCACTGCGAACCCTCGAAATAGCCTCTCCAAGCAAGGCTGTGCCCTGTCTGTTTATATCCTCAAGGGGTGTCTCTATTAATATCCTTAGTTCGCTGCCAAGTGCCCCTAAGAGACGACTGTATTCCCTTTGAGCCGACTTGCTGTTTATACCTGTCCTTAGCGCCTCAGAGATAATATCCTGCAGGGGTATGGTCCAATAGCATGATTGGGTGTGCTTTGACTTAAAACCCTCTTCTCGGTCAGCGAGTTTATTAATCCTGTGCATCACTCCCACTGTTACCTTATTACCGCAAGAGGGACAGAGGTAATTATTTTGGAGGGTTTCCTGGGGACTCCAACTTACACTGCATTGCCTGTGTCCGTCGTAATAGTATTTGCCTTCCTGGGGGAAGAATTCAATTGTTGCCTTAGGTCCCCCTTTGCCCCTTAGGGCTTGGATTATATCTGTATAGGATATTGGACAATTAAATAAATTTGCCTCCCTGCCTATCTTTGAGGGCGAATGGGCGTCAGAGTTGGAGATAAGGGCAAGGTTGTCAAGTGCCGATAACCTGTGATTCATTGGAGGGTCAGAGGATAGCCCTGTCTCAACTGCATGGATATGGGGTGTTAATTCTTCAAAACACTCCTTAATTGAATCAAACCCTGAGTTGGCACCAAGTAGCGAAAAATGGGGAGTCCAAAGGTGAGCAGGTATCACCATGGATTCTGGCGCCTCGTTGAGTATCATCTCAAGTAGTTTCTTTGCATCAACTCCAAGCACAGGCCTGCCATCGGTATCTAACCTCCCTATTTTCCAAAGGGAGGCATTTATTCTTGAAGCATCATTGAAGTCAGGCACCAGTAAGAGCAGGTGAATCTTTCTCGCTCTGTCCCTTTTTCTGTATATGCAGCATATCTCTGCTGTTAGCATAAAGAATACATCTGCCTTACATGATTCAGGTATCTCTTTGTGCTGAAACTCCTTTGACAGTGTAAAAAGCCCGTTTCCCTCGGGATGAAGCTTTTCATGGAGTTCCTTAATCCATCCTGGATGGGTTATATCGCCGGTGCCAATTAGGGATATGCCCTTAATCTGCGCCCATTCCCATAGGGTTTCAGGTGTCATGTCTCTGGAGGTTGCCCTTGAGAATCGTGAATGGATGTGGAGGTCTGCAAAAAACCGCATTGCTTATTATAATACACTTTCCTTCAGAGAGAGCCGATGCATCAACGATATGCATAAAAATAGGGCAAATGAAAACCATAAGGATAATTACCCAAATCCAGCGATAAGGATGGGGCGTCTAAGGTGAATAGCGATGTTTTGGCAACAGTTCTTTGCGACTGAAGCGTTAAACAGCAGTAGTTGTTTGAACCCCAAGGGTGAGTTTTACTGCTGTAGCGTAAGGAGCATTAGAACTGTCAAAACAGAGCTTCTGAAGGAAAGAGA
>CALEDV010000026.1 GCA_937949555.1 uncultured bacterium
TACGTGTTACTCACCCGTGCGCCACTACCATACACCATCCAGTCGCCCTTCAAATGTATGACCGTCCGACTTGCATGTGTTAAGCACGCCGCCAGCGTTCGTTCTGAGCCAGGATCAAACTCTCAGTATGTTTATGACTGATTTAAATTAATCAACTTAGGCTCGCACGTAATATGCAGATTTCAAAGAACTTTAAAAACAAGGTTTGAAGTATAGCACCATATAATTATTCTTGTCAATACTTTTTTGCAATTAATTATATGATTGTATATCAACATGTTACAAGGATGACAGCATTAAAGGACAAGGATAGGATGCAACTACTTTGGAAAAAAGATGTTGTCATCCTTCGTTACCCAAAATTGTTCCATATTCATGTCAAGAGCTACAGGGGATACCTCTGTAAATGGAAATTTGGAATATAACCTCTGCCATTCTTTAATACCCCAAAGGATTGTCTGATCAGCTTATTAGCCACTGCTACCATTGCAACCTTCTTACTCTTACTCTTCATTAACAACCTCTCATATAACTCCTTACAATCCTTGTTAAATCTTGATGCTGACCATGCACAGAGATAAAGAATCCTCCTTATAAAACTACTCCCCTTCCTTGACATCTTACCCCGTTTCACAACCTTACCTGATTCCCAGGGCTCAGGACATATCCCTATGTAGCTTGAAACCCGCCTCGCATCCTCAAAATCCTCAAACCCCCTTAATACACCCACTATGACCCATGCAAGCTTCTTACCTACCCCAGGTATGCTTATTAGCAGCTCATACTGCCTCTTAAAATTTCTCTCGATCAACCTACAAAGGTTCACTCCGGATTCCTCTTCTCATTATGGGCCTAAATACAGCCACCTTGCCGACGGTGTATGATAACGGAAGGAGGGCGTAGCCCGACTGGAGTTATCATACACCACCCTAATAATATACGTTAGAGTCATAATCATTCTTCAAAACATCATATGGTTTCTGTAACATAGCAGTAGTATTCCCTAAAGCTCCCAGCCGCCTTTTCAGCCCTCTCTCAAATCAAATAGGCCATAAATGTCCGAACCACTACCACTCAGGAGACTATAAAGGGCACATCAGAACCAACGCTCAAGGCAATCCTTGATAACTCGGTCTTTGTAAGGCTAAGCTGCCATAGTTCGTTATGAGCGATTCTATATTGTGGAAATCGTCGTTACTCTTTTGTTTAATACCCGAAGATACCAGTTAATCTTTCCGTAGGATCTTAGGCTGATTGATGTTAAAGGTTGCATCTTTAATTGTAGTCTATTAAACTTCAATGTGTATTGGTAAACATCGTCTATACTATCAGGAGGTCCGTTTATATGCTTAGGAAAATACTTTTCAGCCTTATAGTGCTATTAGAATTCACCATACCTATGAATATAGAGGCAACCCAATTATCCTATGTTGAATCCTTTACTCCCCAAGGTATCGTAAAATCACCAGAGCAGGTAGTAGCTAATTTCTCAACCCCTATGGTGCCCCTTGGTCCCATCCCCGAAATAGAACCCTTTATGGTTGATTGTCCTATTAAGGGCAATGCACGGTGGATTGACACTAAGACTTGGGTCTATGATTTTCACGAACCCTTACCATCAGGTATCACCTGTTCATTTATTCTTAAAAAGGGTTTAAAGGACCTATCAGGCAATGAGACACAGTCTTTAAAACCCTTTATCTTTAATACAGGAGGCCCGCAGGTCTTAGAAATACTGCCCTATGAAGGCACAGAAAACATTGATGAAAGGCAGGTATTTCTTATTAAACTTGATGGTCCTGCAAAAAAAGACAGCCTAGCAAGGAATGCCTATTGTTCAATTACAGGTCTCAATGAAAGGATTGGAGTTAATATATTGGATGAAGACAGCCTCTCCTCCATAGTGACTTCAATTAGAGAGGAGGGCTTTATCAAAGGGGATTATGTCTTTGCCTTAGAGTGCATCAAGACCTTGCCAAACAGGTCAGAGGTAAAGATTGTATGGCAAAAGGGCATTGAGTCTCCCTCTGGTTTACGCAGTACGAAGGATCAGGTTTTTGCATACAAGGTAAGGGAGGTGTTCAGGGCAAAATTCAGTTGTCAACGAGAGTCTCCTCAGTCGCAATGTATCCCTCTGCTGCCAATGACTGTCCGCTTTACAGCGCCTATTGCTATTAAGGATGCAGAAAGGGCATCCATAAAAACCCTCGCAGGTAGGACTTACAAAGCTGCTCTGGCAGAATATGACCGCGAAGAGGGTTTTGTGCACCAGATAAATTTCAAGGGACCCTTTTCAGAAAATCAGGAATATCTCCTTGAACTACCTAAAGATATCAAAGACGATTCTGGAAGACCCCTGACAAATCAAAGGGACTTCCCAATGAAAGTAAAGACCGGACCCTATCCTCCCCTCGCAAAGTTCAGCTCAAGGTTTGGAATCATTGAGGCAATGACATCTCCAGCGATACCTCTTACCATTAGAGATATAGAAAGTCCTGTAAAAGGACAAATGGTGGACATAACAGACACTACCTCAGGCACACAGGACAATATGAAAGGAAGTCTGCATAAGATTGATACCACAGAGGAGACGAAGATCATCCAATGGCTCTTTAAGGCTGCCTCTGCTGACAGGACAAGCTCCATCTTCAAAAACAGCGGCATAGGACCAATAAAGAATCTCAGTATACCCAGGACACTGCCTTCAAAGGATATGGAAGTTATCGGCATCCCCTTGAGCGCTCCAGGTTTTTATATTGCAGAGGTGCAAAGCAAGATACTTGGCGATGCCCTGCTTGCAAAGGGCAGAACCCTTTATGCTGCCACTGCAGCCTTGGTGACCAATCTGTCCGTTCACCTTAAGCAGGGCAGAGATTCCTCGCTGGTGTGGGTTACGAACCTCCACAACGCCCAGCCTTCAGCAGAGGTCACAATTACAATCAGAAATTGCAAGGGCGACTTGTTGTGGAAAGGCAAAACCGATAACAATGGGATTGCAATTATAAAAAAACCTCTACCTGATACTAACCAATTACCTGCCTGTGAAATTAAACAGGGAGAAGATACACACTATGACTATACCCAACTCACAGCCCTCAACGAGATGGGACGCGGCTTGTTTGTGTTTGCAAGGAAAGGGAAGGACCTGAGTTTTGCACATACAAGTTGGGATAAGGGGATTGAGCCATGGAGATACAACCTAAGACAGTCCGGACAGTGGGACAACATAAAGGCTCACAGTATCCTCGATAGACCTCTGCTCAGGGCTGGCGAGACCCTTCACATGAGACATATTATCAGAAAACAGACCCTTGAGGGCTTAGACTTCTTAAAGAAGACAGAACTGCCAGACATCCTTGAGATAAGGCATCAGGGCAGTGATCAAAGGTACGAAGTGCCGATACAGTGGGATTATACAGGGGTATCCCTTACAGAATGGAAGATACCTTTAGATGCAAAATTAGGCCTGTATCAAATAGGTTTTACCAAAAAAACAGTCTCAACCAAGACTGCTGACCAAGGACTAAATAAGGTTTATCCCTCTGGGTCATTCAGGGTAGAAGAATTCAAGTTGCCACTTATGAGGGCAACCATAAAACCACTGAAGGAAGAACTCGTGAATGTCTCTGAAGCCGAATTGGACATAACACTCTCTTATCTATCTGGAGGCGGGGCAAAGAATGCACCTGTAAGATTAAGGTCAGCTATTGAGCCGCTCCTTTTGCATTTTAAAGATTACGATGACTTTGAGTTCTCTTCAGGTCCCGTCAACACAGGTCTTCAACGTAGAGGCTTTCAGACAGAGGATCAAGAAGACAGAGTCCATAAAAAAACAGATACCACTACTACTGAGTTTACCCTTGATGATACAGGCGCCTCCTTACATAGGATAAAAGGCATTCCTAACTTAAAGAGGCCGCAGCGGCTGCAGGTCGAACTTGAGTTTAAGGACCCAAACGGGGAGATACAAACAGCCTTCAATCAGATAGCAATATATCCTGCCTCAGTATTGTTAGGAATTAGCCCAGAGTCATGGACTTCATCCCATAACAATGTCAGGGCTTATATTGCAGCACTCAACATAAAGGGCAATCCTCAGGAGGGCGTAAGTATCAGGGTGGACCTATTTAAGAAAAGATATTTATCTCACAGAAAAAGACTCATAGGAGGCTTTTATTCCTATGAGCACCTCTCTGAGACAAAGGCAGTAGGCAAAGTATGCGAAGGCAAGAGCGATAATAGGGGACTTATGCTATGTGAATTCACTCCTCCAGAAACAGGCAACTTAATCCTGCAGGCAGTAGCTACTGATGCAAAGGGCAATGAATCTATCTCCCACTCAGAGATTTGGGTAGCAGGCAAAGAGGAACAGTGGTTTGATGTCTCTGACAGCGACCGTATTGACCTATTGCCAGAGAAGAAAAGTTATGAACCTGGTGACAGGGCAAATCTGCAATTAAGGATGCCCTTCAAGGAAGCCACTGCTCTGGTAACTGTAGAGCGCGAGGGTATTATAGATGCCTTTGTTATCCCCATATCCTCATTGAACCCTGTGATTAGCCTGCCCATAAAAAGTGTTTATGCACCCAATGTATTTGTTTCAGCCCTTGTAGTGAGAGGTAGGATTTCTGATTCTCAGCCTACTGCAATGGTTGATCTGGGCAAACCTTCCTTTAAACTCGGCATTGCTGAGATACAGGTAGGTTGGAAGGCTCATCAAATCAAGGTGGAGGTAAAGACAGATAAGGATAAATACAGGGTAAGAGAGCAGGTTAAAGTAAGGTTAAAGGTTACCCTTCCTGAGGGTCAAAAATTTGATCAATCAAAGACAAGGGTTAACGTTGCGGTTGTGGACGAGGGACTCCTTGAGCTCATGCCAAACAAGAGTTGGGACATACTACAGTCTATGATGGAACCAAGAGGCTATCAGGTATATACTGCCACCGCACAGACACAGGTAGTTGGCAAAAGACACTTTGGGATGAAGGCTTTGCCTCACGGTGGCGGAGGAGGAAGACAGGTTACACGAGAACTCTTTGATACCCTTGTTTACTGGAACAACAACATCACCCTTGATGACAAGGGAGAGGCAGAGGTTGCCTTTAATCTTAACGACTCCATTAGCTCCTTCAGGATAGCAGCAATTGTCAATGCTGACAGAGGGCTCTTTGGAAGCGGCTATGGCCATATCAGGACCTGGCAGGACATTATGTTATTTTCTGGACTGCCCAGGATGGTTCGGGAAGGAGACCAGTACAGGGCAGTATTTACAGTAAGAAATAGCTCTCAGAGGGATGTAAAACTCAACATAAAAGCGCTGTTGGGATTAGGAGACAATAAAGTAGAAGAGCTTAAAGATGAATACCTGGAATTATCCTCTGGTAATTCCTCTGAGATCGGATGGCCTGTTGAGGCACCAAAAGGCAGAGAGAGCATAGAATGGACAGTAAAGGCAAAGGTTGCTGATGCTGACCAGGAAGATGTAATTAGGGTCAAACAAAGAATATACAGTTTATACCAAGCCAAAACAGTGCAAAAGGAATTCTTTCAGCTTGACAGACCCGTGAACATACCAATAAAAAAACCGGAAGGGATGCTCAATGCAATAGGCGGCATTGAACTATCAGCCAAAAGAAGCCTTATTGGGGCTATTGATACTGTTACAGGATACATGAATCTTTATCCGTATACATGTCTTGAACAAAGGGTCTCTAAGGCAGTAACCATGGCAGACAAGGCAGCATGGGGACAGATTATTAACGAGTTGCCTTCATATATGGACGATAAGGGTCTGTTGAAGTATTTCCCCTCTATGCCCTTAGGAAGCGATATCCTGACCTCCTATGTGCTTTCATTAAGTAACGAGGCATCCTTTGAACTGCCCGATTATTTGCTTCAAAGGATGCAAGAGGGACTCAAAGCCTTCATTGACGGAAGGATATACGGATACTCCCCTCTTGAAACCTCTGATCTAAGTATTAGAAAACTCTCAGCCCTGGAGGCGCTATCAAGATATGGCTTGACTGATCCCACAAGCATTGCTGCTCTAAAGCCTGATAGCGCCCTACTACCAACCTCTGCCCTTATTGACTGGATAAATATTATCAGGAGAGTACAGGACCTTCAGGATAGAGACAAAAAATATATTGAGGCAGTAAATAACCTAACCTCACGATTTGTTTATCACGGAACTACTGCAGGTCTTTCTACTGAAAGAACCGATAGACTTTGGTGGCTGATGGTATCGCCTGATGTAAATATATTGAGGACTGTCCTTACCTTTGTAGGCGACAAGGAATGGAAATCATATATGCCTCGACTGATGCGCGGGGCCATAGCAAGGCAGAAGGCTGGGCATTGGGACTCTACTACAGCAAACGCCTGGGGTGTGCTTGCCCTGAAGAGGTTTTCATCAATTTATGAATCTGAGATTCTATCTGGCAAGACATTAGCAGTCAAGCAAGGAGAGACAAGAGAAATCAGATGGACTGAGAAATCAGATCCCTATCCAATATACTTCAAATGGGGCAGCGATACAAAGAGCGAACTGTCTCTAAGACATGAGGGCAAAGGCGCTCCATGGATTTCACTTAGCAGCATAGCTGCAATACCCGTTAAGTCTCCTGTTTACAACGGATATACCATTCAAAAGACATATCATCCCGTAGAACAAAGAAATAAGGGCTCAATAAGCATCGGAGACAAGGTTTTGGTTAAGATAGGGATAACTGCCAGTACTGATATGGCTTGGGTAGCAATAAAGGATCCGCTGCCTGGTGGGGCAGTCATCATCACAACAGGGTTACTCAGCGAACCTTTAGAGAATGATAAAAAGATTATCCCTGCCTTTGAAGAAAAGGCTGCCGATTCTTATAGGGCATACTTTGATTTTTTACCAAAGGGGAAATGGACAGTCCAGTATATAATTCGTCTTAATACAGTCGGGGTATTTAATATGCCTGAAACCAGAATTGAGGCGCTCTATAGCCCAGAGCTATATGGTGAGGTGGCTAATCAAAGATTTGTAGTTAAGCAATAGGCTTTAATTTGTGATAGGGGCAAACTATTTTCATATTCCCTAACAAATAGTGATAATAAAAGTATATGTAAATCTCAATTCGACCTAAAAAAGGGATTTCAGGTATAAATAATAAACAATGACAGAAGACACTTTTCACATAAGACGACATGAAATGGTGGAAACACAACTTAAAAACAGGGGCATTAAGGACAAAGCAGTCCTTGAGGTGATGGACAAGGTACCCAGACATCTCTTTGTACCTGACAATCAAATAGAAAACGCTTATAAGGACAACGCCTTACCCATAGGTGAAGGACAGACCATTTCCCAACCCTATATGGTTGCAATAATGACAGAAATGCTGCAGTGCAATAGGACATTGAGAGTTCTTGAGATTGGCACAGGGTCTGGTTATCAAACTGCTGTGCTTGCCTCTCTTGTCAAAGAGGTATATACGGTAGAGCGAATTAAAGCCCTTTCAGAAAGGGCAAAGTCTGTGCTTGAATCTTTAGGCTTTAATAACATACATTTCATAACAGGAGATGGCTCTATTGGCTATTTAGATGGAGCGCCCTTTGACAGGATCCTTGTAACTGCTGCAGCGCCAGAGGTCCCCGAGCCTCTGAAAAATCAACTCGCTGATGGAGGCATACTTATAGCCCCAGTAGGCAGCCGATTATCACAACAACTAATAACTATCAGGAGAGCATCAGATAAATTCAGCAGCGAACTCTCTACAGGTTGCGTCTTTGTACCCCTTATAGGTGAGCACGGTTGGAAAACATAGCCCTCCTTACTCCTGTAACTAAAGCATCTATGCTCTCAAAGGGCAGGTTCAACAATGAAGTGCAACACCTTAGGAAGCGGAAAAGTAAAGGTTATTCTAAAGTGTTATGGGAAAGAGATATGAGCATTTAGGCATTGAAGAGAGGGAAGCAATAGGGCAGATGCATTGGCAGGGCATGAGCAAGACGACGATAGCCAAAGCAATAGGCAGGCAGGCAGGTATCAAATCAAGGGAGCTAATGCGCAATGCATCCGAGCAGTATAAACGATATAAGCCGTGCCAGGCTCAAAAGAGAGCCGAGTATCTACCACCCTGGAACAGAAAACCGGCAAGAGTTGATAAGATGTCTTGTCAGAGGCCATAAGAAGCGCAAGAGCAAGGGAGGATAGGCAGGAGGCAGAAGAAACTGCAGAGGCAGTAATCAAGAGATTTGAAGAGGTGCCTGAGGGGATGAAAAAGACATTGACGATGGACAACGGCACGGAGAATGCCCTACATGAGGCAATAACAGCAAAGACAGGAGTAAAATGCTATTTTGCCGACCCCCTATGCCTCATGGCAGAGAGGAGGCAATGAGCAGATTAACGGACCTGTAACCTTAAATTGCCGATAGGAGTAAGAGGGTGTGATGAAAAGGCTTTATTGCCACACCTTTTTACAAGGCCTTTGGACCTTCGCAAATAATGCTATTTAAATCCTCTCTTGGTGACTGAATGAGTTATGGCCCTTTTTTTAATAAACCCTGTGGCAGTATAAAGGCTTTCAGGCATGCCCTCTTACTCCTTACAGGTTTCTATTGGCAATTTGGGGTGTAAGAAGATACTTGCCAAAGGGAACTGATTTCAGTAAAGTAACTGACAAGGAGATTGCTCAGATAGGGTGGGCAATCAATAGCCGCCCAAGAAAGTGTCTTGGATTTAAAACACCACAGGAAGTCGCTTCTGAGTTTGTTGCACTTGGAGGTTGAATGTGTGGGTTTATTAGAAGGAGTCAATGTTTATGGAGCAACCGCAGCACAACATATACGAGATACAGGCTGAGCTATGCAAGGTCTTTGCAAGCCCTATAAGAATAGAAATACTCAATCTATTACAGGACAAAGAAAAAACCGTTACAGAGCTTGTTGCACTTTTAGGGGTTCCAAAGGCTAATGTTTCCCAACACCTGGCTATTATGAAACACAAAGGCATACTGAAGAGCAGGAGAGAAGGCGTCAATATATATTACAGCATTGTAAATCCAAAGACAGTCCATGCTTGCACCCTTATGAAGGAAGTGCTCAATGATATATTACTTGAAAGAAGCAGATTATCAGAGGACATACAAAAAAAGGGCAGCAGCTAATATAACTTAAGTAACCTTTTTCTTGTTGTGATTAGAGCCTTATTTTTATCTGTTTAATGGACTTGACATATAAACCCTTGAAATGTTAAGAAATCTGGTCTTTCCTTCTTGCAAATCTGTCTTTCTGGAGGGTATTCTATGGCCTTACTCACCTTTAAGGGCGGCATTCACCCGCCTGATAAAAAGGAACTTGCTAAAAATAGTCCAATAATTCAGCAAAAACCACCAAAGAAAGTTACAATTCCCATAGTCCAACACATTGGCGCACCCTGCAAGCTCATCGTATCGGCAGGTCAAATAGTCAAGAAGGGAGAGGTCATAGCCTCTCCAGAGGGTTTTGTATCTGCGCCTGTACATAGTTCGGTTGCAGGGAAGGTAACCGCAATCACTGAGGCTGTCCTCGCTACTGGGAGAGTTGTTACTGCCGTTGTCATTGAAAATGACATGACAGAGGAGTGGACTTCCTTAAAGGACAATCCTGACTTTATGACGCTCTCTGCCGATGAACTCAAGGCAAAGGTAAAGGATGCGGGTATAGTAGGCATGGGAGGAGCTGCATTTCCAACTCATGTGAAGCTTTCACCACCAAAAGAAAAACCAATTGATATGGTCATCATCAATGGCGCTGAGTGTGAACCCTATCTGACTGCTGACTATCGCCTTATGCTTGAAAAGCCAACGGAAATTGTCCAGGGACTTCAGGCATTAATGAAGATATTAGGGGTAAAGAAAGGCTTCATAGGGATAGAAAATAATAAGCCTGAGGCAGTGCAAAAGATGCAGGCATCAGTGCAGGGGTTATCTGATATTGAGGTTGTCCCATTAGAGGTAAAATATCCACAGGGCGCTGAGAAGATGCTCATTAGGGCATGCGCAAATCGTGAAGTGCCTCCAAGGGGACTGCCAATGGATGTGGGGGTTGTAGTTCAAAACATCGGGACAACCATAGCGGTATATGAGGCAGTCCGATACGGCAAGCCCCTTATAGACAGGGTTGTAACTATAACTGGGGAAGCCATAAAGGAGCCCAAAAACCTATTTGTAAAAATAGGCACAATGGTATCAGAGCTAATAGAAGAATGCGGCGGATTTAAAGCCCCTGCTGTTAAAGTTATATCAGGCGGTCCTATGATGGGATTTGCGCTGACAAGCCTCGAGGTGCCAGTAACTAAAGGCACCTCTGGAATTGTAGCACTGCCCGAAGAAGAGGTTATGCATGTGGACAAGTTTGGTCCTTGCATCAGGTGCGGCAGGTGCATAGAGGCATGTCCAATGGGGCTTATGCCCTTTATGTTAAGCATACTCAGTGAAAAGGGCTTTTACGAAGACGCAAAAGCTTACAACCTCTTTGATTGTTTTGAGTGTGGTTCATGCACCTATGTGTGCCCCTCAAAACGACCTATTGTGCAGTTTGTAAGACTGGCAAAGTCCCTTACGAAACCATAAAGAAGGAGAGTAGATGGAAACTGTTAAAACACCTCAAAAACTGCTTGTTACTGTAAGCCCCCATATAAAAAGTGAAGAGACCACTGCCCGCATAATGTGGTCAGTGAATCTTGCCTTACTCCCTGCAACCCTTATGGGAGTTTATTTCTTTGGACCCCTTGCAGCGCTAACTGTTGCCCTTTCAATAGTATCCGCAGTGATCTTTGAATACCTATATCAGAGGGCATTGAAGAAACCCATTGCAACAAACGATGGCAGCGCCTTCTTGACAGGACTGCTGCTGGGATTAAACCTACCACCTGTAGTCCCCTTTTATATCCCTATTATTGGCTCTTTCGTTGCAGTGGTCATTACAAAGCAACTCTTCGGTGGCTTAGGATACAATGTATTCAATCCAGCCCTTATTGGCAGAGCCTTCCTTTTAATCTCCTTCCCAAAACTCATGACTGTCTGGAAAGAACCCACAGCAGCCTTTGTCCAGATCGATGCAAAGACAACAGCTACCCCTCTGGGCATTCTCAAAGAAGAGGGATTAGGCAAACTCATTGAAGTTTTTGGCGATACAGCAAACCTTTACACCCAATTGTTTGTGGGTCATAGGGCTGGTTCTATTGGAGAGACCTCTGCCATAGCAATCCTAATAGGCGCA
The DNA here is from genome assembly GCA_937949555.1 of uncultured bacterium. Lineage (GTDB taxonomy): Bacteria > Nitrospirota > Thermodesulfovibrionia > Thermodesulfovibrionales > Dissulfurispiraceae > DUZI01. Next base: position 11,248 of record CALEDV010000026.1, read on the forward strand.
GCCTTCCTCATCTATAGAGGCTACATATCTTGGCACATACCTGTGTCCTTTCTCGGAAGCGCAGCAATAATAGCATGGATCTTTGGAGCTAAAGGGGCGCTCTTTGCAGGCGACCCTATTATCCATTTAATAAGCGGAGGTATGCTGATTGGGGCATTCTTCATGGCAACTGATTATGTGACATGCCCTGCAGTTAAGACTGGGCAACTCATATTTGGCGCTGGATGCGGAATACTAACCATGATAATTCGTTTAAAGGGCGGTTATCCTGAAGGGGTTATGTTTGCCATACTGATTATGAACTGCTTTGCACCGCTCATTGACAGAGGCTTTAAAACAAGGGTGTTTGGGCAGTTAAAGGCGGTGAAAAAATGACAACTATGGACATAATAAAAATAACACTCAATCTTGTGGTTGTTTATCTGATTGGAGGACTGCTCCTGGCAGGTGTCTATGCAAAGACATCTCCAATTATGTATAAAAACGCCATAATTGAAAAGGACAGGGCTTTAAAAAAGATGCTCCCTGAGGCAGACAAGGTAGAGAAACTTGGTGATTGGAAGATACACGAAAAGGCTGCTGAATACTTTGCTGCTAAAAAGGGAGAGGAAACGATTGGTTACATAATCCAGTCCTTTGGCAAGGGCTACTCAAGCTACATAAATGTTCTCATAGCAGTGGATAAGGACTTCAAGGTGTTAAAGATTGACATACTTTCCCACGCCGAAACCCCTGGTCTTGGGGATGAGATAGAGACCCCAGAGTTTAAGGGACAGTTCGTTGGGAAATCTGTTGATCAGATCAAACTTGTAAAGACTGAGACCAAAGACAATATACAAGCCGTAACAGGCGTGACTATCTCAAGCAGGGCAGTTACAGACGATGCGGTGAAAAATGGTCTTGCCTTTCTGATAAAGACCATCAAAGGAGGAGCTTAACTTTGGCACATCAAGATAACATAAGCTACAAAGAACTTATTTTAAATGGCATTGTAAAGGAAAACACCATCTTCAAATTAGCCCTTAGTCTCTGCCCAGCCATTGCCGTAACAAGTAGTCTCAGAAACGGTTTCCTTATGGGCGTTGCAGTAATGTTTGTACAGGTTATGGTCAACATGACAATCTCTCTCATGAGGAGTTTCATCCATCCCCGCATAAGACTGCCCATATTCATGCTCGTAATATCAGGATGGGTTACAATCACTGATATGTCAATGGCTGCCTTTGCTCCGGATGCATACAAACAGATGGGGCTATACATACAGCTTATTGTAGCATTTGCATCAATCCTTGCAAGGGCAGAGATGTTTGCAAGCAAAAACAATATAATGCCCTCTATGTTTGATGGCCTTGGGATGGGGATAGGCTTCATGTTTGCCCTTACTGTCATTAGCTTCTTTAGAGAACTCCTTGGCAAAGGCGCACTCTGGGGAGTGTCTATCCTAAATGCAAAGCCTCTGCTTATAATGGTCTTACCAGCAGGTGGTTTTTTTGCTGTGGGCATACTAATGGCCCTGTTTAACTGGATAAACAGTCTTTATTCATCTACCACTACATCACACCACTAAAAAGGGGGAATAAGAGATGAAAGCGGATTTTACAAGACTCCTTGAGCTAATCATAGCTGCCTCTGTTATAAACAACTTCGTATTTACCCGTTTCTTAGGTCTCTGTATATTTTTTGGGGTCTCAAAAAAGATGGAGACCGCAGTAGGCATGAGCATAACCTTCACAGCGGTTATGATGGTAAGCGCTTCGGCAAGCTGGTTTGTCTTTAATTACCTTATGATTCCCCTGGACATCACCTTTTTAAAGATAATCATATTTATAGGTATTGTTGCCGCATTAGTACAAGCCTCAGATACAATTATGAGGAAATTAACTCCAGACCTCTATTACAAGTTAGGTATTTACCTTGCACTTATTTCCACAAACTGCATAATCCTCGCAGTGCCCTTAATAAATGCAGGGGAACATTACAATTTCCTTGAGAGCATAGCCTTTGGTTTTGGCTCGGGCATAGGTTTTGCGCTTGCGTTGATAATTATGGCAAGCATCCGTGAAAAACTGGAACTCGCCGATGTCCCTGCCCCCTTTAAAGGAATGCCTATAGCCTTTGTTGTAACTGGACTTATTGCCCTCGCCTTTACAGGTTTCTCAGGGCTAATCACAATATAAAAGAGGTGCCACAAATGTTTGAACTATACAAAAGTTTTTCTGATATTCTTCCCCTATTCGATATTATGCAATATCTGATTCCACAAGCAGGTGTTGGAGGAGGAGTAGAGG